>DWZY01000028.1 GCA_019117325.1 Candidatus Brevibacterium intestinigallinarum | reverse complement strand
CATCAACCGCGGGATCACCGGCGCGATCGTGCGGCGCCAGCCATTCGGCGGGTGGAAGAAGTCCAGCGTGGGGCTGGGCTCGAAGGCCGGCGGCCCGCGCTACCTCCAGCAGTTCGGCACGTGGCACGACGCCGGCCCCGCGGATCCGGACGCGTGGTTCGAGGCCGCCCGCGCCTCGGATCTGCGCGCGTGGGAGTCGATGCGCCCGCAGGACCCCACGGGCCTGGAGTCGGAGGCCAACATCCTCCGCGTCCTCCCCCGCGCGGTCACGATTCGCGTGACGGAGCCGGTCGCATCCCAGGTGCTCCAGCGGCTCGCGCACGCGGCCAGCACGGCCGGTGCTCCCGTCGCTTGGAGCCTCGCACCGGAGGCTGCGGGCACGTCTCCCGCCGCCGAGGCCGTGGTCGAGGATGCGGACGCGTTCGCCGCCCGCGTCGCGGCCGGGCGGATCGATGACACGGTGGGCGCCCGCGTCCGCGTCGTGGGCCCCGTCGAGGATGCGCTGCGGCGCACCACGCAGGACCGTCCGGAGGTCGCGATCCTCGAGGGCCCCGTCACGTGCGCCGGCGAGGTCGAGCTGCGCCACTACGTGCACGAGCAGGCCGTGTCGATGACACTGCACCGGTTCGGCACTCCGGACCGCGCCTTCCACGCGCTGGCGGAGCGGATCACCCAGGGCTGACGGCCGATTGCTGAGGCCTCGGACTGCTGAGTCGTCAGCGGTCCGAGGCCTCAGGCGTTCGTGCGGTCAGAGACCCGAGCAGTCAGTGGTCCGAGCAGTCAGTGATCCGGTCTGTCACCAGTCCGAGCTGGCCGGTTCGACGTTCACGACGACCTTCCCGTCGATGATCTCGACGGTGCCGGAGATCCAGAACGTCACCGTGTCATCGAAGGTCTCCCGGTCGTCGAACCAGTCGAGGTAGGTGCCCGTCACCAGGGCCTCACCGCTGGTGTCCGTCGACACGTACCACTGGTCCCCCGTGGTCGCCTCGACGTCGTCGTAGTACTCGCCGGTCGTGAGGGACACGGTCGGGTACTCCTCGATCGACCAGGCGACGTCACGCACCTCGTCGCGGTACGACCCGCTCGACGACCCGAACGGGCAGCCCTGGGGCTCCAGGTCCGTCTTTTCCGCGCAGGAGTCGATGAGGGTCCTCACCTGCGACTCGACCTCGCTGCGGAACGCCTCCGTGGGCTGTGCGTCCAGGACAGTCCAGTCGTCGGACTCCGCACCGGAGAAGAAGACGCGTGAGGTGACGTCCTCGGCCTCGACGAGCTCCGACTCCTCCGCCAGCCCAACCGTGTAGAGGGCCGGGAAGGCGGGGAGGTCGACGCCTTCGGACCCGGTGGGGACCTCGGCTCCGTTGACCCGGACGGCGTCGAGGCCCGGCGTTCCGACGGCGAGGTGGGCGAGGTCCGGTGACTGCAGCGCCCAGTCGTCGAAGAAGAGTGCCTTCTTCCCCGCCTTGCGCATCGTCAGGGTGACCGAGTCCTTGCTCCCGCCCAGGTCGAAGCTCACGTCCACGGTCGCGGTGCCGTCGGACACCTGCGCGTCCTGGACGACGACGTCCTGGGGCAGGGCGGTGGCCCCGCCCAGCACCTCGTTCGTGAGGAGCCCGCGCTGCTCCGCGGGCACGTCGACGTCCGCCAGCCGCAGTGCGGCCTCGGCGTCTCCGTCGGACAGTGCGGAGAAGTACTTGTGGGCGACGGCCTCGGGCCCGAACATGCGACCGTTGAGCTGAGTGACGACGATGAGTCCGCCGACGATCACGACGGCGAGCGCACCGGCTGCGATGCCCACGACCTTCGCCTTCTTCTTGTCGAACGGCTGCACGGGTGCAGCGGCGGTCTGAGCACCGAACGCCTGAGGAGCAGCCGCCGGAGGCGCGCTGTGCGGCGGAGGCGGAACGCTTCCGTAGGCGGAGGGCTGCGGGCCGCTTCCGTACGCGGGAGACTGCGGTCCGCTCCCGTAGGCGGCGGGCTGCTGTCCGCCGTCGTACGTGGGCGTCTGGGGGTACCCACCGGGGGCGCCGGGCACGACGGAGGCACCGGGAGCCGTGGGCCCCGGTGCGGCGGGACCGTGGCCCTGCGCCGCCATCTCGGCGGCGATGTCGGGATGGATGAGTGCGCCGCGGGGCTCGTTCATGCCCAGGGTCTGCCCCCAGTACGGGTGAATGGCCCGTCCGGCCAGGATCTTCGCGACCGCGGGAACGGTCATGACGAGGCGGGGGCCCAGCGTCCGCGACAGCACCTCGACGATTCCGCCCCACACGGCGAAGAGGAGGAACGACCAGGGCAGCGCTCCGATGCCGACCCCCAGTGCGCCGGTCCCGGTGAACTCGTCCAGCAGCTCACCGGATCCGCGCACCGACAGCTGGATCGGGATGACGAGCAGCGAGATGACGCCCCAGAGGACGAGGAAGGCGAGCGGGGTGCGCCACATGCTTCCCCACTGGTGCTTGTCATCTCCCAGCACCGTCCAGTGCGGGCGGCGGGTCACCGTGGACACGAGCGTCGACAGCAGCACGGCGGCGATGACGACGAGCACGCCCCACCAGAGGTAGCCCGGGGACTCCTCGCTGAAGAGCGTCAGGTCAGCCGACGCGCTGTCGGTGTACGACGCCAGCGCCCCTGTGGCAGATCCGGTGATGCCGCCCAGGTGGACGATCGATGTGAAGATGACGCCGGCGTTGAGGAAGAGGACGAGCACGAGCTGCCAGGGGAGGTCTCCCGCGACCGGCAGCGCGATGAGGGCGACGACGGAGAGCACCACGATGGCGACCGCGGCATGGACGAGCGCGACGTGACCCGCGGGAATCGCCCAGCGCAGGAAAGGCGCACCGATCGCCTCGGTGCCCTTGAAGTGTCCTGCGACCCGCCCCCACACGGTCGTGACGAGGACGACGAGGAGGGGCAGGAAGAACGACCGCGCCGTGACAGCGGAGAACTCCAGTGCGGCGGTGCCGCCGTACTCGGAGATCGACAGTCGCGCGGCGAAGATGAGCTGGAGGAAGAAGAGCACGAGGGTGAACGCGAGCGTCGAGATGCCGATCCGCAGCCAGGTGGCGGACCTGGACTGCGACGGAGCCCGCAGCTCGCTGCGCTTGGTGAGCCACCACAGCAGTCCCAGCGTGACGACGCTGATGAGGAGTGGTGCGCCCACCAGGTGGACCGCTCCTTCGAGGCCCACAGCACCCTCGTAGCTCGCGTTCATGCGGATCACGCCGGATCCGCCCAGTGCGAGTGCAAGGAGGACGAACGGCAGTGCGTATGCGATCGACCCGCCGCTCATGCCCATGTCCTCCGTCATCGACGACAGGTCTCCCAGTGAGACGAGCAGCGACGAGAGGATGATGGACACGACGATGCCGGCGAGGAGCGCGACTGCCACGGGAATGAGCGCCGCCTGCCACGTCGCGGCCAGGGCCAGCGCCCCGAACGGTCCCTGGGAGAACGGCCGCCCCGCCTGCGGCTGACCGATCTGCTGCTGACCGGTGTGCGGCTGACCGATCTGCGACTGGCCCGCCGCAGGGTACGGGCCGCTCCCGGGCGCTCCGTACGGCTGAGAGCCATACGCAGGCTGAGAGCCGTAGCCCGACTGCTGGTCATACCCGTACGACTGGCCATACCCGGGCTGCGGCTGGCCGTACCCGGACTGCTGTCCGTACGCCGCAGTGGGCTGGCTCCCCGCGGCCGCGGCCTCGGGGCTGAAGGGCGGGGGCTGGGATGGGGCCTCAGGGCCCGGCGCCTCCTGCCCGGGCGGCGCGCCAGCGGGACGCGGCGGAACCGCGGCGTCCCCCTCCGTCCGACCTTCGCTCGGGTTCGGCTCGCCAGGAGTGGATGTCATCGGGGCCCTTCATCGCACACACGTCCGGACATGATCGCGTCAGGACTGGGTCGTCAGAGATCGTTCGTGATTCCGACTGTAGTATGGCCGAGAATTTCCTGTATATGGACCGTGCACGGTCGTCGAGGACTCGGACCGGAGGAGACGCAGAGATGAGCAGCACACCTCCCCCGCCCAGCGGCGGATCCTGGGGCTGGGACACGCCTGCCGGCCAGCAGGGCCACTGGCCCACTCCGCCCATCCGGCCGCAGCAGCCGCACCAGCCCCCGCGTCAGCCGCAGCAGCAGCCCTCCCCGCGGCAGCAACAGCCCCAGCAGCCGCAGTTCGCTCCGCCTCCGCCTCCGGGACAGCCGCCGCAGCAGCAGGCCCACCAGCAGCAGCACTACCAGCAGCAGCCTCCCCCGCCCCAGCAGCCGCCCGGGACCCCTCCGCCCAAGCGCTCGCGCGGAGGACTCATCGCTCTCATCGCCTGCCTCGTGCTCGTGCTGGGCGTGGGCGTGGGCTGGGGACTCTCGCGCTTCCTGCCCGGCGACGACGGCAGTGTCACCGCAGATCCCACCCAAGCCCCGACCTCGGGCACTCCCGCGCCGACTGCCGACGCACCAGACGCGGCGCCCGACTCAGTCACGGCAGACCCGGATGGCACGGACGCGCTCCCCGATGACCCCTCCGACGCGCTCACCCAGATCGCGGAGACGGACAGGGAGGAGGTCGTCGCCGACCTCGAGGGGAAGTGGGTTCCCCAGATCAGCTCGAAGCGCGCCGGCATGGAGATCGACGGCGAGACGTGGACGGACGAGGACATCCTCGCCGACCACCAGGCGCTGCGCGACGAGCACCCGCGCGTCCGCCTCCTGTGGTCCGGAGACTTCGGCAGCTTCAAGGAGAACGACTTCTGGGTGACGATCGCCGGCATCGGGTACTCGGACCCGGACCAGGCACTCAGCTGGTGCGCGACGAACGGCCTGGGACCCGACGACTGCTACGCGAAGCAGCTCAACACCGGCGGCGATGATGAGGGGACGACCCGCCTGCAGTAGCAGCGCCGCGCCTGCTTCCTACTGGTCGGAGTCGACCTGCCTCACTGGTAGGAGACGAACCAGGGTGCGGGGTCGACCTCCATCGTCTCGTCCGGCGTGAAGGTGGGGGTGTCCTCGTCGTAGAAGTTCTTCCACGCCATCCGCGCGCCGGAGGGCAGGTCCTCCTTGAGCCGGTTCCACGTCGCCATCTTGAGGTCCGGCGTCCCGTGCCCGTCGGCGTGGAAGAGGACGGCGAGCTCGTCGCGGGAGGCGTCGATGTCCTCGCGATCGCTGATCATCGATGCAGAGAACTGGTGGAGGACGAACACCTTCTGCGGCAGGTCGTTCTCCGCCGTGAGGTCGGCCAGCCAGTCAGAGACCTCGTTGACCTCCTCCGCACTCACGGATCCGATCTGCGCAAGATGGCGCTGCCCGTCCTTCAGCCGCCACTCCGGGTCGAGCGCGAGGCCCACGTGCGGCTCCTTCAGCAGGTCCTCGTACAGCTTCGCCTGCTCGAGGAAGTGCGTGGTGCCCGGCTGCAGGTCGAGGACCACGTAGATCCCCTCCTCCGCGGCGCGGTCGATCCAGGGCTTGAGGGTCTCCGGGTCGATCTCCGAGGAGTAGTCGCCGTCCGCACCCGGCTGGCTCGAGGCCACCGTCGTGATGATCTCCATCGCGGGGATCACCGGCACGTCCGAGGACTCGTCGTACGAGGCCGCGAGCTCGGTCACCCGGTCGACCGTCTTGTCCAGGTCCTGCTCGCCCAGGATCCCCAGCGACGGGATGCCCGGCGAGCCGTAGGCGGCGATCATCCGGCGGCCGGGGAACGCGACCTGTCCCCCGCCGGGCAACTCGGGCGCGGTCCGGGCCGTCGCGAGCCGCGCGTCCAGCGCGTCTGGGTCGCCGAAGCCCTCGCCGATCGCGACGACCGTGTCCCCCTCGGCCTCCTGCGCCGCAGCGACCGTGTCGGCCGTCGCCCGGGGGTCCGCACCGGGCGCCCCGACGACGGCGCCGCCGGCAGCCTCGACCGAGGCCCGGGCCACCGTGACGGCCGGAGCGTCCGCATCCGTGGGGTCCAGGAACAGGGTGACCGGGGCCTCGGCGTCGGGGTTCTCGATCTCTGGAGCGTCCCCGTCGACGGACAGGTCCGCCGGGTCGAACTCGAGGGTCTCGCGCTCCTCGCCGGCGTCCCAGGACGTCCCCGCGGGGACGAGGACGGTGCCCGCGTCCAGGCGGGTGAGCTCGTCCTCCACCTGCGCGGGGTCGCCCAGCAGGGCGGGGATCCGCAGGTCGGAGGAGATCGCGGCGACGGCCTCGGCGGAATCCGCCGGCCCCACGGCGACGACGTCCGCAGAGCTGTACGTGGCCCGCGACGCGGTGATCGTCGCCTGCGCGGCGTCGTCCGCGCTCGCCGTGAGCGTCTCGCCGCCGGCGGCGTACTCGATCTGCGCGGTGTCCCCCGGCGTGCAGGCGGCCAGGCCCGAGGCCGCGAGGACTGCCGCTGTCACTCCCGTCGCGAACCGGCTCGCAGGACCCGGTGCGCGCAGCCGGGACGAACCCGGGTCATGGGGCCGGTCACTGCTCGGTCGGGTGCCGAGCGACTGCGGACTGGCGGTGGGACGACAGGTCATAGACGAGCGGGCTCCTCTGCTGCGGCCGGTCTGCGGCGCGGCCGGTCGGGTGCGCGGGACCGGTCTGGGCCGGGCTCGCGGGGCGCCCCCAGTCTAGGGGCGGCAGGGCTCTGGCAGCGGCAGGGTGAGCCCATGCCGTGCCGCTGAGGATCGGCGGCGGGGTCCGTGTCAGTCGGGAGCGCCGGGGCTCTCGTAGCGGAGGCGGGCGAAGCCGGCGGCCACGGTCAGGAGGAATGCGACGGCCGCGGTCCCGCCGAACAGCGGCGTCCACTGCTGCGCGTCACCCAGCGGGCCGCCCACCGCGGCACCCACCGCGCTGCCTGCGAAGAGGAAGCCCGCGAACAGGGACACGACGGTGCCGCGCGCGGCCGGCACGACGGATGTGGCCCAGGTCTGCAGGGACGAGTGGAGGAACGACCACGTCACTCCCAGGAGCAGGGCGACCGCGACGACCGTCCACACCGAGGTGTGCACCGCGACGATCGCGTAGCCCACGACCGAGGCCGCACCGCCCAGTCCCATGAGTCCGGGCATCGACACGCGACGCACGAGGACGCGCACCAGCCGGCTCGTCACGATGACGCCCACCCCGTACGCCGCGGTCGCCAGTCCGGCCGCGGCGGCACCGGATCCCTGCGACTGGAGCGCGGGGGCCAGCAGGGTCAGCACGCCCAGGACGACCGCACCCTCGACGAACACCAGGAGGAGGACCGCGAGCACCCACCTGTTCCGCAGGACGAGGCCCAGGGTGGGCAGGAGTCCGGGCTGCGCCGCGCGAGGCGGCTCGGGCAGGCGGCCCAGCGCCAGTGCGCTCGCGATGCTCACCAGAACGGGAGCGGCGAACACCACCCGCCAGCCCGCGCTGTCGCCGATCACTCCCGACAGTGCGGTCGCCAGGGCCGTGCCGCAGGCGACGGCTGCCATGAGGTCGGCGAGCGCGGGCTGCCGGCGGGCCTCTGAGACCGTGTCGCCCACGTAGGTGAGAGCGGCGGGGATCACGGCCCCGTAGAGCGCGCCCGTGACCGCGCGAGCGAGGATGAGCGTCGTGAGTCCTGGGACGGACGCGGAGACGATCCCCATGAGGGCGGCGCCCAGCAGCGTCAGCCGCATGAGGCGCAGCCGCCCGAAGCGATCGGACAGCAGACCCCACAGCGGCTGGCTGACGCCGTAGGCGAAGTAGTACGTGCTCGCGATCGCGAGCGTCTGGGTCAGCGTTGCACCCAGATCCACGGCGACCAGGATCAGCAGCGGGCTCACGGCGAAGCGGTCGAAGCTGCTGACGAAGGCGGCAGCGGCCACCGGCAGCGGCGGACGGGCCACGGCGCCCGGGTCGTTGGACGAACTCACGCGACCACTCTATGACTGAGCCGCCGGGTGCCCGGAGGCACTCGGCGGCTCATGGTCACTGGTCACGGTCGCGGCTCGTGATCGCGTCCGTCAGACCCAGCCTGTCGCGTGGGTCAGGCCAGCGCGACCTTCCGGTCCCACGACCGGGCCGTGCGCCAGAGGCACACGAGCGCCACGACGAGGAATACCGGGATGAAGCCGATGGGCATGACGTCGTCCGCGGCGTTCTCACCGGCCGCCATCTCTGCGAACACGTTCCAGGAGACGAGGCCCAGGGATCCGTCGGTCATGCCGATGCCCAGAGGCACCGCGGCGAGGCCCGCAAAGCTCAGCACCTGCATCGCTGCGTAGAGGATGAGGTAGACGACGACGGGGCCCATCGCACCGAGCCGATTCATCCACTTCTCGCTGCCGATCGACGCGGCGAACGCGTACTGGAGGGGCGGGAGGAGCATGAAGCCCACGAACAGGAGGATCAGGAGGGTGAGCATGAGCGGCGAGACGACCGGGCTGATCGACTCCCACATCCCCTGCACGACGCGGAACACGTTGGCGTCCGATCCGTTCGCGGTCGCGATTCCCCACCACAGGAGCGGGGTGAGGACCACGACGCTGAGGACGAGAGCGGCGAGCGTCACGAGCCACATGTGGAGCAGCTTCGCCGCGAAGATCCTCCGCCCGCGGATGGGCAGTGTCTGGGTGAAGGCACCGCCGCTGCCGTGACTGGAGCGCCAGTAGTCGATCGCCAGCAGCAGCTGGAGCGCGGGCACCAGGCCGAACACTGCTGCACCTGCCAGGATGATTCCAGTCTGGGAGACGCCCACCCAGCCGGTCGCCGCGAGCAGTGACCCCACGACGGCCGCGGCGACTGCGGTGCCGGTGGCCAGCCCGATCGCGGTGCGGGTGCGCTTCCATTCGTGTGTGAGTAGTGTCGTGATCATCGGAACATCCCCCTGACGATGTGGTCGAGTCCGGCCCCGTGCTCCTCGCGCAGGGCATCCGTCTGGCCGGCGAGGACGACGCGCCCGCGGTCCATGACGACCACGTCGTCGAGCATCTGCTCGAGGTCGTGGACCAGGTGCGTCGCGATGAGCATGAGCGAGTCGTCATCGAAGCTGCGCAGGATCCCGTCCATGATGACCTGGCGGGCAGCCGGGTCCACGCCGGAGATCGGCTCGTCGAGGACGTGGACACGCGCCCGGCGGGACAGGGCGAGCGCGATATGGACCTTCTCCCGCATGCCCTTGGACATCTGTCGCAGGCGCATGGTGGTGTCGAGGTTGAAGTGGCCCAGCATCTCCCGGGCCTTCGCCTCGTCGAAGTCCGCGAAGAAGTCGCGGAACATCTCCACACATGCCTCCACCGTGGATCCGCCGGGCAGCGACCCGGAGTCGGGGAGGTAGGAGACCAGTGCCTTCGACTCCGGCCCCGGCTCGTGGCCCGCGATGCGGACCTCACCGTCATATCCCTGCAGGACGCCGGCCAGGATCTTCATGAGGGTTGTCTTCCCGCATCCGTTGGGGCCCAGCAGGCCGACGATGCGGCCGGGCGCCAGGTCGAGGTCGACGCCGTCCAGAGCGCGGGTGCCGCCGTAGCGCAGCGCGACTCCCTGCGCGCTCACCAGTGCTGCACTCATGTCACTCCCCTCCTGTCGCGGTGGTCCGGTCATCGGTCCGGTCTGCACTGTCGTCATGGTCGCTCCATCTCTGGTCGAGCAGATCCTGCGCGTGCGCCCTGCCCATCCCCAGGCCGCGGGCCCGTCGGATGTAGTCGTCGGCCGCGTCCTGGACGAGAGCCGCGCGCACGCGGTCGATCCGCTGCGTGTCATCGGTGACGAAGCGTCCGGCCGTGCGCTCCGATCGGCACAGCCCCTCCCGCTCCATCTCTGCGAGTGCTCGCTGCACGGTGTTGGGATTGACCCCCAGGTCGACTGCGAGCTCCCGCACGCCGGGGATCTTGGCGCCCGCTTCCCACTCCCCCGTCACCATGCGGCGCTGGAAGTCGGCGACGAGCTGAACCCAGATCGGCGATGAGGCGTCGAACTGCATCAGACCTCCCTGTGTCACTGTATTAAGTGATTAATACAGTGACACAGGGAGGCGGGCGCGTCAAGACCTTCGTGTGATCGCGCGGTCGCCTGCAGGTCACGCCCCTTCCCGACCATGGCCTCCCGATTCTGTTCACCCCTCGTTTCCCGCAGAGTCTCCTTTCCTGGTCAGACCCTGGGTAGCCTGTGAGAGTCCGCTCCGAGCCCAGTCCGGGCCGAAGCCCACTCCCGGCGCGCGCTACGCCGCGTGACCCAGACAGAAGCAGGACTGCATGCGTCTCACCACTCCCGCACCCGTGCGGGCGGCACTCGCCACAGCGGTCACCGCCGCGGTCGTCATGAGCCCCGCGCTCCTGCCGATCTCTGCGCAGGCCGCCGACCAGCCCGAGATCTCCGAGATCGCCTACGCCGGCGGCAACGACACCGACTTCGTCGAGATCGCGGCGGAGCCGGGCACGGACGTGTCCGGGTGGACCGTCGGCACCGTCACCCGCGGCGGTGCTCCGCAGTCGGATGCGCACGTGACGACGCTGCCGTCCGGCACGGTCGTGGGCGATTCCGGCGCACTGGCCATCGACGTGCCGATCACGAACTCGGTCAATTCGGGCGCCGCCGCGGACGGCTCCTACGGCTCCTCCGCCTTCGTCGTCGACGCGGACGGCGCACTGGTGGACTTCGACCAGATCGGCGGCGAGGTGGGCGGCCGCGGCGTCACCGCGAGCAACTCCGCGGCCCTGCCGGAATCCGTCCGCGGGCAGGAGGCGACTCCCACGGGCGCCACCGCACCGGCGGGCCGCTCGATCCAGCTGGTCGACGGGTCATGGATCGCGGACACCCCCACTCCCGGCGCGCTGCCGGGCGACGATTCCACGGATCCCCCGGTGGAGCCCGGCGAGGTCATCCCGATCGCAGACATCCAGGGCACGGGCGCGGAGTCGCCGCTGGTGGGCCAGACCGTCACGACCCAGGGCGTCGTCACCGCCGTCTGGGCCGAGGGCGGCCTGAACGGCTACGCGATCCAGACCGCCGGATCCGGCGGAGACGCCAAGGCGGCCGGCGAGGCCTCGGACGGCCTCTTCGTGTACTCGGCACAGACCGCGTCCGAGGTCGCTGTGGGCGACTCCGTCCAGGTCACCGGGTCCGTCTCCGAGTACTACGGTCAGACGCAGATCACCGTGAGTGCGAGCGGGCTGACGCAGCTCGACGAGGCGCTCGAGGCTCCGACCCCGATCGAGGGGGAGTTCCCCACGGGCGATGCGGAGCGCGAGGCGCTCGAGTCGATGCTCGTGCTGCCCACCGGCGACATCACGGTGACGGACAACTACAGCACGAACCGCTACGGCGAGGTCGGCCTCGTGGCCGGCACGGACCCCCTGTTCCAGGCGACGGACGTCGTCGCGCCCGGCGAGGCCGCGCAGGAGTACGAGGCGGAGAACCTCGAGCGCGCGTTCATCCTCGATGACGGCGGCAGCGTGGACTACACGGGCAGCGCCTCCGATGTTCCCCTGCCCTACGTCTCGACGGACGAGCCCCTGCGGGTGGGTACGGCGGCGACGTTCACGGACCCCGTCGTCGTGGGGTACGGCTTCGACATGTGGCGCCTCCAGCCCACCACGTGGCTGACGGGCGAGAACGCCGGTCAGGCGCAGCCGGCCCAGTTCGAGGACACCCGCGAGGCCGCTCCGCAGGACGTGGGCGGCGACATCACTGTCTCGAGCTTCAACGTGCTCAACTACTTCACGACCACCGGTGACCAGCTGAGCGGCTGCACCTTCTACGAGGACCGCAACGGCGATCCCACGACGGTGCGCGGCGGCTGCGATGCGCGCGGTGCCTTCGACGCGCAGAACCTGGAGCGCCAGCAGGCGAAGATCGTCGACGCGATCAACGCCCTGGACGCCTCCGTCCTCTCGCTCGAGGAGATCGAGCGGTCGTCCGCCTTCGGCAAGGACCGCGACGAGTCCCTCTCGATCCTCGTCGACGCGCTGAACGAGGACGCAGGTGAGGAGACGTGGGCGTTCGCGGAGTCCCCGGCGGAGCTGCCCGAGGACGAGGACGTCATCCGCACGGCGTTCATCTACCAGCCGGCTGAGGTCACGCCCGTGGGCGAATCGACGGTCCTCACCGGCAGCGATGCCTTCGGCAATGCGCGCGAGCCGCTCGCCCAGGCCTTCACGACCGGCGAGGACGACGATCCATTCGTCGCGGTCGTCAACCACTTCAAGTCGAAGGGCTCCGGCTCCGGCGCTGGCAACGTGGACAACGGCGACGGACAGGGCAACTCGAACGCGGACCGCGTCGCGCAGGCCGAGGCCCTCGTCGCCTTCGCGGACGAGCAGAAGGAGGCCGCGGGCACGGACGACGTCGTGCTGCTGGGCGACTTCAACTCGTACACGGAGGAGGACCCGATGCAGGTCCTCTACGAGGCGGGCTTCACGAACATCGGCAAGGAGTTCACGGACGAGCAGACGTACCTGTTCGGCGGTCGCGTGGGCAGCCTGGACCACGTGCTCGCGTCCGAGTCGCTCGTCGGGGACGTCACGGATGCGGACATCTGGAACATCAACTCCGTCGAGTCGATCGGTCTCGAGTACAGCCGGTACAACGCCAACGTGACGGATCTGTACGCGGAGGGTCCGTTCCGGTCGTCCGACCACGATCCGCTCATCATGGGTCTGAACCGCTCCGCGGACGACTCGACGGAGGAGCCCACGGAGGACCCGACCGACGATCCCAGCGACGACCCGACGGACGATCCGACCGGGGATCCGTCTGAGGATCCGACGGATGACCCCTCGACCGATCCGTCCCAGGACCCGTCCGATGATCCGACGGACGACGGCCGCGACGACGATCAGGATGGCGGCCAGGACGATGATCAGGGCAATGACGGCCGTGACGGCGACCGTGGTGATGGCGACCGGAAGGACGACGGCGCCCTGCCCAGGACGGGCACCGGCCTCACCGCTCTCGCGGTGGGCGGAGGGCTCCTGGTGGTCGGCGCGGTCGCACTGATCGCCGCTCGCCGCCGACTGCTCTGAGGCACGCCGGGTGACGCGCTCACGGTGAACCCGCGCGGGTGAGTCACCGCAGATGAGCCGTCACCGCACGACGGCTGGAGGGCCGGTCCGACAGGACCGGCCCTCCGTGCGTCCACAATCCTCAGTGAGTCGGCCCGAACGACGCGCGGGACCCGCCAGCCTCACGCCGTCCGGACATCACCCCTGCGGCGCCGAGGTCCGCGGCGAGCTGCCGCCGCGCAGGCGGGCACCCGTGTCCGTGAGCGGCAGCGCGCCGGACAGCGGTGCCAGGTCGAGGCTGATCGCGCGTGCGATCTCGTCGCAGTCCCGGGTGCTCAGGCCCGTGCCCAGGACCGCGTTCCAGTAGTGGACGGTCTCCTCGTGATAGCTGTGACCGCGCCCGCCGGGCAGGTCCACGGACCGCGGCATGTCCGCCGTCAGCTGCCAGAAGGTTGCGAACGGCCGCCAGCGCACGGCCGGCGACACGTCCGGGCTGCGCTCCTCGCGCAGCCAGTCCGGCCGGCGCAGCAGCACTGCGGGGTCCCACCAGACGACAGGGTCCGAGCCGTGCTGGGCGAACACGATCCGCGGCACCTCCCAGGGCG
>DWZY01000288.1 GCA_019117325.1 Candidatus Brevibacterium intestinigallinarum | reverse complement strand
CGGAGAGTCCGGGAGGAGTCTGCGCGCGACAGCATCCGCTGCGATCCGCGCGGCGAGGAAGTCATCCCGATCCTGGGCGCGCAGCAGCCGGGACCAGCGATCCTGCTGCTCACGATCCAGCCAGTCAGCGGCACCCGCCGCGGCGTCACGATCGGAGGCGGTGACGGACGCTGGCACGCCCGCGGCCCCGAGCACATCGGTGCTCGGGGCCGCAAGAAGAGCGGGGCTGGGCGCAGTCACGCTCGCGAGTGTGCCACGCCCCGCGGACGGGTGCACCGCCAGCGGGTGCACCGCGGGGTCACTCGCCCTCACGACGGGTGCGCGCTCCCCCGCGATGACATACTCACTCGCCCGTGAAGGTGGGCTCCCGCTTGTCGAGGAACGCCTCAATGGCCTCCGTGTGATCCGGCGCGTGGTGAGCCAGCGGCTGCATTGCGGCCGACAGCTCCAGCAGCGACGACAGGCTCGAGGAGTCGGACTCGCGCAGCAGCTTCTTCGCCATCCGCACCGCGTGGGGCGGGTTCACCGCGACGCGATCCGCCAGCTCGCGCGCCGCGCCCAGGAGCTCCTCCGGCGCGACGACCCTGTTGACGAGGCCCCAGGCCAGCGCCGTCTGCGCGTCCACCCGATCGCCGGTCAGTGTCATCTCCGCGGCACGTGCGGGTCCCACGAGACGCGGCAGGAACCAGGCGCCGCCATCACCGGGGATGATGCCCAGCTTCACGAACGACTCCGCGAACCAGGCGGTCTCCGAGGCGATGCGCATGTCCGCCATCGCCGTGAGGTCGCAGCCCGCGCCCACGGCCGGGCCGTTGACCGCGGCGATGAGCGGCACGTCCAGGCGCTGCAGCGCCAGCGGGATCTGCTGGATGCCGTAGCGGTACCCGTTGCGGATCTGGTGGGGGCGACCGCCGAAGATCCCCTCGCCGTCCCGCATCTTCTTCACGTCACCGCCGGCGGAGAACGCCTTCCCCGCGCCGGTGAGGATGACGACGCGGACCTCCGGGTTCGCATTCGCCTCATCGACCGCCGTCATGAATGCCTCGACCATCTCGTCGTCGGAGATCGGGTTGCGCGACTCCGGACGGTTGATCGTCCAGGTCTCCACGTGCCCGTCGCGCTCGACGAGCAGCGGTGCCTGCGAGCCCTGCTGCGTGTCCTGCTCTGTCATGATGTCTCCCTGTCTCTGCATGGCTGTCAGCCTCTGCGTGGCTGACTGTGTCTGCGTGGATGGTGGCGCCGCGGCACAATCAACCGCGCGGCCAGTCGACTCACTGCGTGACGAGGTCCCACAGGTCCGCGCCGTCGGCCAGGACCAGCTCCTCCAGCGTGTCCTCCCACTGCGCGGTGGTGCCGAACTCGCGCCGCCAGGCCAGGACGGGCCGCGTGCGCCGCTGCAGCCCGTGCTCCAGCGTCGTGCCGATCGCACCGTGGATCTGGTGGGCGTTGCGCACGATGACCTCCGCCGATCCTCCCGCGCACGCCTTCGCCGCCGCGACGAAGAAGCGCGCGGTGGGGTCCTGGAAGCCGCGCTCAGCCACCGTGAGCACCGCCCGGTCGACCATCGTCCGGGTCAGGGCCGTCTCGCTCGCCACGTCCGTCACCAGCTGCTGGACGGCCTGGAACTTCCCGATCGGCCGGCCGAACTGGACGCGCGTCGTCACGTGCTCGACGCACAGCTCGGAGATCGACTCCGCTGCTCCCGCCAACTGCACGGCCCGCCCCAGGGCGCCGCGGTACCGGAACTCGTCCGCGACCTCCTCGCTCACCGTCACGGCGCCGGCCACCGCGGTGGGCAGCACGACGGTCGCCTGCGGCTCACCGCTCACCGCCGCTCGCTCGCTCACCTCGAGGTCCGCGACCGCGATCTCGTACACCTGCGGTGCCGCTGCGCTCGTGTCGAGCACCACGACCGAGGCCGCAGCCGGCAACCACGGAACGGTCACCGCGCGGCCGGCGGCCACGACCTCGGCGGCGGCGGACAGGACCGGGGCGTCCCCGGTGGGGGCGTCGAAGCCCGGCAGGCCCGCGGTGTCGCGCAGCCAGCCGGCCAGCAGGTCGTGCTCGAGCAGCGGCAGCGGGGTGCCCGCGGCGGCGGCCTCGGTGAGGACGGCGGCGGCCTCGAGCCAGCCGGCATCGCTGCCGCCGGCGGCCTCGGGACCGGTGAGGCGTGCCAGCCCGGCCTCCTCGAGCGCGGCCCAGACCTGCGGGTCCAGCGGGCGCTCGACGGTGTCCGGGGCCTCGCCGGCGGCGCCGGTGAGGATGTCGCGGGTGAGGGTGCGCAGCTCGGCGGCGGTCTCGAGGGCCTCGGCCAGTTCTGGTGTGTGGGTGTGCGTCATCGGTTCGTCCTCTCTCACCGCAGGCCCAGGCTCCGGGCGACCACGCCGCGGAGCACTTCGTTCGTTCCGCCGCGCAGCGTGAAGCCGGGGCGCTGGGCGGCCGCGCCGTCGATCAGGTCCTGCAGGCGGGTGTTCTGCCCGGCGACGTCGCCGGCGACCCGGTCGACGGTCTCCGCGATGTCGCCCTCCTCCGTCGTGCCCAGCACCTTGACGAGGGCGGCGGCGGTGTCCGCGTTCTCGCCGGCCTGGAGGCTCGAGGCGACCGACAGGGACATGTGGTGCAGCGCGGTGATGCGCGCGATGTGGCGGCCCAGGCGACCGGTGGAGCGGGCGGGCTCACCGGCCTCGGCGGCCTGCTGGCGCTGCTGGGACAGCAGCTCCTGGAGGGGGACGAAGGTGGAGAGGAAGCGCTCGGGACCGCTGCGCTCGAACGCGAGCTCCGAGGTGACCTGGTGCCAGCCGTCGCCCTCCGTGCCCAGCACGCGGTCGTCGGGGATGAAGACGTTGTCGAAGGTGACCTCGTTGAAGTGGTGGCTGCCGTTCATCGCGATGATCGGGTCGATGCTCACGCCGTCCGCGCGCAGGTCGACGATGAACTGGGAGAGGCCGGCGTGGCGGTTCGAGGTGTCCAGTGGGGCGGTGCGGGCCAGGGCGAAGAAGCCGTCCGCCACGTGACCGCCGGAGGTCCAGGTCTTGCGGCCGTTGAGCTGCCAGCCGCCATCGACCTTCGTCGCCTTCGAACGGACGCTGGCCAGGTCGGAGCCGGACTCCGGCTCCGACATGCCGATGCCGAAGCAGAGCTCACCGGTCGTGATCTTGGGCAGGAAGGCCTGCTTCTGCTCCTCCGTGCCGAAGCGCAGCAGCGAGGGGGCGATCTGGCGGTCGGCGATCCACTGAGCGGCGACGGGGGCGCCCACAGCGAGGAGCTCCTCCGTGACGGCGAAGCGCTCCAGGAAGGTGCGGCCGTGGCCGCCGTACTCCGTGGGGATCGTCATGCCGACCCAGCCGCGCTGAGCCAGACGCTTCGTGAAGTCGTTGTCCCAGCGGGTCAGCCACGTGTCGACCCAGGGCTCGAAGGAGCCGTCCGCGATCTCCTGCCGCAGGAAGTCCCGGACCTCCAGGCGGAGTGCGCGGGTCTGCTCGTCCTCCGTGACGAGCTGCGGGACGAGTGATCTGCTCATCCGGGTGTCACCTCAATCGTCGTCATCCAGACCGGAACGCGGGTGCTGGGCTCCGGTGCATGCGGGTCCGCGGGGAGCGCGATGGCGCTCCTGCGGGCGATGCACCTCACACCGTAGTACGTACTCGCGTTGCGGTCTACTTAATTGCGGTGCATCGGATTGGTCTCCTACACTGCATGAAGCCCCGCCCGCGCGGGGACGACACCGCCCCCAGTGCGTCCAGGAGGTTCCATGGCCACGCCGCACCCGCCGCAGGGGAAGCCCCGGCCGCGGCACCGCATGGTCGATCGCGTGGCGGAGATCCTCGATCTGGCCGCTCGACGGCCGCACGGGGTCACCCTCACGGAGATGGCACGGGTGCTGGAGGCGCCGCTCAGCTCGATCCAGGGCCTCACGAACGGACTCGTGGCGACGGGGTTCCTGGAGGAGCGGGACCGGCTGTACACGCTGGGGCCCGCACCGCACTTCCTCACGCGGCTGGCGGGGACGCCCGCATCGGACGTCGTCACGCATGCGGACCTGGAGGACTTCCACGACCGCACGGGGCTCACGACCGTGCTGGCGGTGCTGGTGGGAGCCGACCTCTATTACGTCGACCACGCGTCGACGAGCCCGGCGTACGCGTATCTGGCGGAGAACTACGTGAAGCGGTCCGTGCTGCGGTGCTCCAGCGGGTGGGTCCTGCTGGCCGGCATGGAGCGGAGGGACCTGTGGAGCCGCCTCAGTGCGGCGCGCGCGGAGGAGGAACCGTTGGTCGAACGCCTCCTGGCCGACCTTCCCACGATCCAGGAGACGGGTCTGGTCATCACACCGGACGTGTCCGAGGTCGAGATCGAGGGGATCGCGACCGCCGTGACGGTGGACGGTCGCACGGTCGCCGCCGTCGCCTGCATCGGCGACCACGGTGAGATCAACGCGCGCGCGGACGAGATCGTGAGTGTGCTGCGCGAGGCGCGGAAGCGGTGGGCCGCGCGAGGGTGAGACATGGGGCGGGCCCCGGAT
>DWZY01000287.1 GCA_019117325.1 Candidatus Brevibacterium intestinigallinarum | reverse complement strand
CGAGCCGTGGCCCGCGATGCTGCGCGGCGTGTACGGCGATCCGGAGCGGTTCAAGGACACCTACTGGTCGCGCTTCGACGGCATCTACTTCGCCGGTGACGGCGCCCGCTACGACCAGGACGGGGACATCTGGTTCCTGGGCCGCGTCGATGACGTCATGAACGTCTCCGGCCACCGCCTGTCGACGACGGAGATCGAGTCGTCTCTCGTCGCGCACGACGCCGTCGCCGAGGCCGCGGTCGTCGGCGCTGCCGACGAGACATCCGGCCAGGCCGTCTACGCCTTCGTGATCCTGCGCGCCGGCTCCCAGCAGGCCGAGGACATGGAGCAGGCGCTGCGGGCGCACGTGGGTGCGGACATCGGCGCGATCGCCAAGCCCAAGCGCGTCTACATCGTCGACGAGCTGCCCAAGACGCGGTCGGGCAAGATCGTCCGGCGCCTGCTCAAGGACCTCGCCGAGGACAAGGGGATCGGGGACGCGTCGACGCTCGCTGACCAGTCGGTCATGGAGGTGATCCACCGGCAGGTGACAGGTTCGTGACCGCCGCGCGGCCTCGGCGGGTGCTTCCGCCCCGTGACAGGCATTAAGGTGGGAATCAGCTGAACGCAACGACGTCGCGACGATTGAAGGAGCCTCATGTCGGAACGGTCCATCTCCAAGCTGGTCAAGGACATCAGTGCGGATGCGCAGGCCCTCGTGCAGGAGGAGGCCGCGCTCGCGAAGTCCGAGGCCGTCGCCGGTGCGAAGAACCTGGGCATCGGGGTGGGGCTCGCGCTGGGCGCGGTGTTCCTCCTCTTCCTGTCGTCCTTCATGGTCCTCTTCACCGCGGCCGCCGCTCTGCACGAGGGTGCGGGCTGGTCGTGGTGGCTGAGCTTCCTCGTCGTCTTCGCGGCGCTCGTCATCATCGCGCTCATCCTCGTGGCGATCGCACTGCCGCTGCTCAAGAAGGGCAACCCCACGCCCACGAGCGCCATCGAATCCGGCAAGTCCGCATTCCAGGCGATCAAGCGCGCGGTGTCCAACCCGGGCGGCCCGCGCTACTGAGCCCCGTGGGCTGCTGAGCCCCGTCGCTGGCTGAACGGCTCGCGCCGTCTCAGCACAGCGGATGCAGAGAACCCCCGTCAGGTTTGATCCTGGCGGGGGTTCGCTGCGTCAGTAGCCGGGGTGGGTCAGTAGGCTGCGGGGCAGCAACCAGTGCGTCAGAAGTCGATGTGGATGCGGCGGGTGCGGTCCCAGTCGCGTGCCCAGCCCAGCTGGTCCAGGGCCCATTCGAGGAGCCCGGCAGTGAAGCCCCACGGTCGCATGAGCCCCACATCGAAGACGGGGGTCTCGAAGGGACGGTCGCGCGGGGCGAAGATGCCGCGGTTGTCCGGGGCGACGAGGTCGGCGATCGCCACACGCGCCACCAGGGCCGACTCCGCCTGGTCGACGACCTCGACCTGCGTGGGCTCGCGCCACCACGCGAGGACCGGGGTGACGTCGAAGCGGCTGTGCGGGACGAAGAGGGGCGGCAGCGTCCCGATGACGTCGACGCCGGCCGGGTCCAGGCCGGTCTCCTCCTCCGCCTCCCGCAGTGCCGTGAAGGCGCTCGAGGAGTCGGTGTCATCGCGCGCGCCGCCGGGGAACGCGGGCTGTCCCGCGTGGTGCCGCAGGGTGGCGGCACGCTGCAGCAGCACGATGTCGATGTCCGCGATGCCCAGCTCAGCCAGGCGGTCCAGCTCTGCCTCCCCTGCGGGGGTGCGCGGCGCCTGCCCGCGGCCGAAGAGCATGAGCACCGCCGCATCGCGCACGTTCATGCCTGCGGGCGCATCCGCGCGCCGCAGCCACTCCCCCGGTGCGGGCGCGTTCAGCAGGCCCGCGAGAGACTCACGGACCGCGTCGTCGTCGAGGCCGCCCGGCCTCCCAGCGTCAGCGGCCGGCCTCCCAGCGTCAGTGCTCGTCATCCCTGCCCCTTCTTCCCGCTCGTTGCGTCGTCATCCGACGCCGCCCCGTCTGCGCCCTCGGCCAGCTCGAAGCGCAGCAGGCCCCGGGCGCGCTCCGGATCCAGCTCACCCTCACCGAACGACGGGCACAGCGCACTGATCGGGCATGCGCCGCATGCGGGCCTGCGCGCGTGGCAGATGCGGCGCCCGTGCCAGATGACGCGATGGGACAGCATCGTCCAGTCCTTCCGCGGGAACAGCTCCTGGACGTCGCGCTCGATCCGGTCCGCGTCCGTCGACTCCGTCCACAGGAAGCGGCGCGCCAGACGAGCGAAGTGGGTGTCGATCGTGAGACCCGGGACGTCGAAGACATTGCCCAGGACGACGTTCGCGGTCTTGCGGCCCACGCCCGGCAGGGTCACGAGGTCCGTGAGGTTCCCCGGCACCTCCCCGTCGAAGCGCTCGACCAGCTGCTGGGCCAGTCCCACGATGCTCTTCGCCTTCGCGCGGTAGAAGCCGGTGGGCCGGATGATCTCCTCGACGGCCTCGCGCTGCGCCTCCGCCAGAGCGACCGCGTCCGGGTAGGCGGCGAACAGGGCGGGCGTGACGCTGTTGACGCGGATGTCCGTCGTCTGCGCGGACAGGACGGTTGCGACCAGCAGCTCGTAGGCGTTCCTGTGGTCCAGTTCCGCGTGCGCGGTGGGGTAGGTGTCCGCGAGGATGCGGTGGATCTTCCGGGCCCGGCGCGTGCGCCCCAGCGGAGTCTCCTCGAGGAAGCGCCGCCGGCTCTTCTCAGCGACTGACAGCACCTGACCATCCTATCCGCAGGCACTTCCCGCCTTTCCGCAGGCATCTCCTGCGAATCCCCGGCCGCATGTGTGGGCAGGAGCACGGGTGCACGGTAGATTGTCGTGCAGACGTGAAACAACCAGGAGGAACCAAGTGGACATCGAAGTCGTACGCAGGGCCGCGCTCTTCGCGGGACTTGACGACGAAGCCACCAGCGCGCTGCTCAAGTTCATGAAGCCGCGCAGCGTCCGACGGGGCACCGTGCTGTTCCGCGAGGGTGACGCGGGCGATGAGCTCTACATCGTCGCGACCGGCAAGCTCAAGGTGGGACGCGAGTCGTCCGACGGCCGCGAGAACCTGCTGTCCGTCGTGGGCCCCAGCGAGATCATCGGCGAGCTGTCCCTCTTCGATCCGGGCCCGCGCTCCTCGACGGTCACCGCGGTCTCGCAGACGGAGCTGCTGAGCCTGCGCCATGAGGACCTCACCGCCTGGCTGGAGGACCGCCCCAAGGCGGCCATGAACCTGCTGCGCGCCCTGGCGATCCGCCTGCGCCGCACGAACGACACGGTGGGCGACCTGGTCTTCCAGGACGTCCCCGGCCGCGTCGCGAAGGCCCTGCTGGACCTGGCCGACCGCTTCGGTCAGCCCACGCAGGACGGCGTGCACGTCGCCCACGACCTCACGCAGGAGGAGCTGGCCCAGCTGGTGGGAGCCTCCCGCGAGACCGTCAACAAGGCGCTCGCAGACTTCGCGCAGCGCGGCTGGCTGCGGCTCGAGGCCCGCGCCGTCGTCCTCCTGGACGTCGACCGCCTCCGCCACCGCTCCGCCTGAGCAGTCACCCGGCGCTGTCCGGGACCCGCACCACCGCCGAGGCCGTGGTCACCTTGCGGTGACCACGGCCTCGGCGTCTGTGTGGGGTGAGGGCCGGCCCAGCGGCGACCGGTCCCCCGCGTCCGTTTCCTCTGCCCCCGTCAGCTGCCCAGTGACTCGATGTAGGCGAGCTGGGCGCGGACGATGCTGAGGGCGGCCGGGCGGACCGCGTCGGGGACGTCCGCGTAGACGACGTCGGCGACCTCCTCCGCGGTCGTCTTGCCGGAGGCCAGGACCTCCTGCACCTGCGC
>DWZY01000027.1 GCA_019117325.1 Candidatus Brevibacterium intestinigallinarum | reverse complement strand
CAGGGAGCACGCGGCGGACACGACCGCCAGGAGGCCCGCGGCGAGGAGGGGCAGGCGCTGCTCGCGGATCGCGTCGCGCAGGGTGGCCAGCAGCGGCGGCTCTGTGTGCGTGGCCGGGGCAGTGGTGGCCGGCGTGGCCGCGGTGGCGGCGTGCGAAGTGGTGGTCACGGAACTGAGAGTAAGGTAAGCCTCACTAAAAATCAATGGATGTGTATTAATCAGCCTGAGTGTCCACCCGCACGGGATCCGGGGCTGCGTTGCCACGAGTCCAGAAATGACGAGCGCCCCACTCGTTCGAGTGGGGCGCTCGGTGGCTCGGGGTGGATCTGATCAGTTCAGCGTCAGCTCGTTCAGCAGGGTGGAGACCGACTTCTTCTTCGATCCCGGGAAGTAGGTGCTGTGGGTGACCTTGACGGTCTCGATCGAGTCGGATCCGACGAGGACGATGTCGACGAGTGCCCGGTCGCGGTACTGGGCTTCAGCCTCGGCGTATGCCTGCGTGGCGGTGTCGGCGTCAGCGCCGAACTCGCGCTGCACCAGGAGCGTGTCGGTCTCGTGGTCGAACACCAGCAGGAAGTGCTTGATGGCGCTCATGTCTCTCCTATCGGGATTCGTCGCGTGCTTCCAATGCGGACTGCACCGCCCGAATCTGTTCTCGCAGTGTATCGGTGAACTCCTGGGAGAGGGGCTGGCTGCTCTCCTCTGCCTGGTGGAGTTCCGACAGTCCGGCCAACATCTCCTGGACCGGGCTGTCGCCATCCTGCTTGTAATTGATCCCCAGCTGTCCGCTGATGTTCTCCACGAGCTCCGCCCAGTCGTGCATCCGGGTGGTCCTCAGTTGCACTTCCACAGGAAGGCCGTCGCGCCGAACGACGATGTGAACAGCGCGGTAGCCGGATTCCCTGGGGCTCTCGATGTAGTCGCGGACCGTGTCGATGTCTGCCGACCACAGGCGCTCGATCCCAGACTGCACTGTTCGGAGTTCGTCGATGGAGTCCACGACCACTCGGCAACCGCCGATATCCTGCATCCGGCTCAGATCCAGCCCTGTCTCTCGCTCCGAGAGCTTCTCGATGATCGTCGGCTCGCGCTTCAGCCGCTGAGTGACACTCGCGCTGACCCCGGCTCGTCGTGTGATGCCTCTGAGCCCGTTGTTGAGCTTCACGAGTGGATAAGCGAACTCCGCGCGGTAGGCCCGGACGGTCGCCAATGACCTCAGGAACTCTTCAGCACTGGCCTCGCCGCGATGGTGCTTCCGGATGATCGAGCCGGCCTTGCGGAGCTGCGATGCTGACGGCCGCCCGGTCGGATTCGTCGTCATGGGCCGACAGTAGCGCAGGGCCGTGGTGAATGCGGGCTGCGAATGCGTGCCGCCGTGTGACTGCTGAGAGTCGCGAGTCCATGCGGGTGGGGCGGTTAGTCTGGGCGGCATGGTCGACGAAGGTGGCGAGCAGTCTGAGCGTCGTGGTGACGTGGTCAGCCGCGGACGCGGGCGTCCGTCGCGCACCCTGGTGACGCGGGACGACATCGCCGAGGCCGCCCTCCGGATCGCGGGCGATGCTGGCTTCCCGGCCCTCACCATGCACGGGCTGGCGCGCGAGCTGGGGGTGACGACACGGGCGCTGTACAACCACGTGCGGGATCGTCAGGAGGTCGTCGATCTGGCCGCGCAGCGGATGGTCGAGGGGCTGCCGCAGACGCAGTGGGATGCCAGCCGATGGCGGGAGTCGCTGCGGGAGGGCTATGAGGAAGCTCGGGCGGCGTATCGGCGGATTCCTCGGGCGGTGCTCGTGTCGCTCGATGAGACGGTGACGCCGAGTGAGGTGCCGGCGTCGCGCTTCCTGCTGGCGGAGTCGATGCTGACGTTCTTCACGGACATCGGGCTGTCCCTGGAGTGGGCGATGGCGATGCGGGGCGCGTTCTTGTCCGACGTCTTCGCCCACGCGCTGCTCATCGACTACCGCTACGACCGGGGGAGTGAGGCGGTGCGGGAGGCGATGGGTCAGCCCATCCCCGCCAGCTGGCTGGCCGCGCAGCCAGACGTAGAAGCGCCACTGTCGCGTGGCATCGCCTCCCTGCCGTCACCCACGAGCGACGAGATGTTCGCCGCCGTCGTGGACCTGCGGATCGCAGCGATCGAGCGGCTGCTGGAGGTTGGGGGTACGGGGGCTGAGAGGTAGAGGATGGCACCTAGGTACAGGACGCAAAACTACCCCGAGGCCATCCCCGAGACGTCCAACCGTGTTGCCGCCGCGGTCAGCCCGTCATCGAGAACTTCACCTCTATTGGCGCCACCTCATTGTTGTGGCTTGGTTGAGCGCATCGCGAAGTAGCCTGTGAGTGGCATCACACCGCCACCGCCCCCAGCGACTCCACCAGCACCGTCTTGCGGATCTTCCCCGTCGCAGTCATCGGCATCGAGTCGACGAGGACGACCTCCGGCACCTTGTAGGTCGCCATCTGCTCCTTCGCCCATGCCCGGATGCCGTCAGCCGTCGCATCCGCGCCCGCGTCCTCGCGCAGCTCGATGAAGGCGACCGGCTTCTGCCCGGCCTCGGCGTCCTCGCGCGGGGCCACCGCCACGCGCTCGATCGCGGGGTGAGTGCGCAACAGCGCCTCGACCTCGGAGGGGAACACGCTCATCCCCTTGACCTTGATCATCTCCTTCGTCCGCGCCAGATACGTCAGCGCGCCGTGCTCGTCGAAGCGACCCGTGTCTCCCGTCAGCAGCCAGCCATCCACCACAGTCTTCGCGGTGGCCTCGGGATTGCCGTAGTACCCGGTCAGCACAGAGGGGGAATGGAGCAGGATCTGCCCGGTCTCTCCCTGTGGCACCGGCTCCAGCTCATCGTCCACGATGACGATCGAGGTGCCTGGGACCGGGTAGCCGCAGTAGACGGGCTCCGCCTTGAGGTCCTGGTCATCTCGGTCCAGCCCGAAGGTGAACGTGTCGGACGTGTGCGACTCCGTCATGCCGAACGGCCCGGTCCGCAGGGTCACGCCCGTCGCCTCGCGCCAGCGCTCGCGCATCGGGATGTCGAGCTTCCGGACGAACGACAGCGACGTGCAGGTCGTCAGAGACTCCACCGCCCGCGAGCTGAAGTTCGGATGCTCCAGGAGCTCCACGTAGTTCTCCACCGGGCTCGACATGAACGTCACGCGCCGGGACTCGATGAGTTCCAGTGCGGCGCTGGCATTCCAGCGAGTCAGGATGACGACCTCAGAACCGTCGACCAGCGGGCAGAGCAGAGCCAGGTTCTGCCCCGCGATCCAGAACATCGGCAGGAACCCCAGAGTGCAGCGCCGCCCCTCGCCGGGTGTGCTCCCCTGCCCCAGCAGCGCGGTGAGCGCCGTGTAGACCATGTGGCGCTGCGTGTGCTCGCAGCCCTTCGGCAGCCCCGTCGTGCCGCCCGTGTAGTTGAGAGCGGCCAGCGCATCGAGGTCCACTGCGACCTCCGGCGCGGGTGCATGCGCCATGATGTCCGGCCAGTCGCTGGGCTGGTCCGGGTCGACCGGCTCGAATGGTGCCGGTGGCACTGCGGGGCCCTCCAGAGTGTCCGCCAGCTGCGTGTACCCGACGGTGAGGTCGACGCCCAGCTCAGCCCCGACCTCGGCGATGAGCGGCGCGAACTCCGGCAGTGCCAGCAGGACGCGGACGCCGGCATCGCTCAGCTCGTGCGCCAGCTCCCGGGCGCGGAACATCGGATTGATGGGCACGTAGACCGCGCCCGCCCGCAGGATGCCTAGGAACGCGATCGCGAACTGCGGGCAGTTAGGCAGGAACACGCCCGCGCGGTCGCCGGGCTCCACGCCGTTGGCCCGCAGCCAGCCGGCGTACGCGGCAGAGGCGCGGTCCAGCTCCGCGAACGTGATGTCGCGTCCGTAGAAGTGGATCGCGACGGCGTCCGGCCGCTCGGTGGACCACTTCCGCAGGTAGTCGATGACGCTCCCATCGGGAATCGGCTCGTCCAGCGTGCGGGGCACGTCGGCCGGCCAGAGGTCTCGCAGGCCGGCCAGCTGCGCGGCAGCGGCCTCCCATGCGTGCGGTGTCGACATCCTCGTCTCCGTTCGTCCGTGGGGCTCATGCGTGCGGCCGGTGCGCGCGGAGCGACAGCGACCCGCACGGCGCCGACCGCGGTGCCGCCACCGATCATCGCGCCGATTGACACCTGAGTCAACCGGTGCTTGACTTGCCATTTGACATAGGTGTCAATCGCTGGAGGAGTGTTCATGTCCACTGTTCTCGTGGCCAATCGCGGAGAGATCGCGGTCCGGATCATCGACGCCGTGCACGCCGTCGGCATGACGGCCGCGGCGATCCACACCTCCGACGATGACGCCCACATCCGCCACGCGGACGAGGCGATCCTCCTCGACGGGGTCGGCGCGGCCCCCTACCTGGACATCGACCAGGTGGTCGCCGCGGCCGTGACGGCCGGCGCCACCCACCTGCACCCCGGCTACGGCTTCCTGTCGGAGAACCCCGCCCTCGCCCGGGCCTGCGCCGAGGCCGGGGTCACCTTCGTCGGCCCGTCACCGGAGACGCTCGACATCTTCGGGGACAAGGCGCGCGCCCGGCAGCTGGCGGCCTCGGCGGGGGTGCCGGTCGTGCCGGCCACGGGCATCGACCCCACGCTCGAGGAGGCGCAGGAGTTCCTCCGCGAGCACGGCGACGTCATGGTCAAGGCGACCGCCGGCGGCGGCGGGCGCGGCCTGCGGCGCGTCACCGACCCGGACGACCTCGCCGGAGCGATCGAGGAGTGCGCGCGAGAGGCGCAGCTGCACTTCGGCTCCGCCCAGCACTTCATCGAGAAGTACGTCGACCACCCCCACCACGTCGAGTTCCAGGTGATCGGCGACGGCACGTCGCACCAGCACCTGGGGGAGCGCGACTGCTCCGTGCAGCGGCGCAACCAGAAGATCGTCGAGATCGCCCCCAGCCCCTTCCTCACCCCGCAGCTGCGCACCCGGATGGCAGCGGCGGCGCTCAGCATCGCAGCGGCCGTCGACCTCACCTCGCTCGCGACCGTCGAATTCCTCGTCGCGGACGGCGCTTTCTACTTCATGGAAGTGAACCCGCGCCTGCAGGTCGAGCACACGGTGACGGAGCAGGTCACCGACATCGACCTCGTCGCCACCCAACTGCGCGTGAGCCTGGGCCGCAGCCTGGCCGACCTGTCGCTCGAGCACCCGCCGGCCGCCCACGGGTTCGCCGTGCAGGTCCGGGTGAACGCGGAGACGATCGACGAAGACGGCGAGATCACCCCGCACGCGGGCCCTGTCGACGCCCTCGCCATCCCCGCCGGCCGCTACGTCCGCGTCGACACCGCGCTGCGCGGCGGCGG
>DWZY01000286.1 GCA_019117325.1 Candidatus Brevibacterium intestinigallinarum | reverse complement strand
GTCCCCGTCCCCCTCGGACACGACGGAGGACTCCGTGTCCTCGATGACGAGCGGCGCCTCGAAGCTGACGGTCGGCTTCTCGTCGGACGCTCCCTCGACCGTCACCTCGTCCAGAGCGGTCGAGGCGGGCTGCACGTCGGCGCTCGGCGAGGCCGGTGTCTGGTCGGTCTCGTCAGCGCTGCAGGCGGACAGCAGGAGGACTGCTGCCGCAGCGGCGGCGAGCACGGTCTTCTTCACAGGTGTTCCTTCCGATCGGTACCGGGGCGATCCTAGACGCTCGGGCTGGGTGCCTCGTCGAGGAGGGACTGGATGAGCGCCTCCGCGCGCTCGCTCTCCGGCTCGAACGGATCCTTGAGGACGACGGCGCGGTGCGACTGGTCATTGAGTCTCAGGTGCACCCAGTCGACGGTGAAGTCCCGGCGCGCGTCATGCGCGGCCTCGACGAAGCGGCCCCGCAGCTTCGCGCGCGTCGTCTGCGGCGGCGCGGTCCGTGCTGCCTCGACCTCCTGGGGCGACACGACCGGAACGATCCGGCCCGCCTCCGTGAGCGGCCCCAGCAGTCCCACGCCGGGGGTGATGTCGTGGTAGGCGACGTCGAGGCGCGTGAGGCGCGGGTCGTCCCAGTCGGAGCCGGAGCGCTCGCGGTAGCGGTCCATGAGCGACTTCTTGAGGACCCAGTCGATCTCGCCCGCCATCGGCGAGGGATCACCCGCCTCGAGCGCCTCGAGCATGCGCCGCCAGCGGTCGATGACGCGGGCGGCGACGGCGTCGTCGCCCAGCGAGTGATCGCCGCGGTCCACGAGCGCGGCTGCGCGCTCGAGGTACACGCGCTGCAGGGCGAGGGCATCCGTCGTCCGCCCGTCCGCAGATTCGAGTGGCGTGCGCCCCGTGAGATCGCGGCTGACGAGGCGGATGTCGCGGATCGGATGGCGCAGCGAGTGATCGCCCAGGGGCACGCCCGCCTCGATGAGGTCGAGCACGAGGATCGCGGAGCCCACCTTGAGCTCGGTCGTCGCAGGCAGCATCGACGAATCGCCCACGATGACGTGGAGGCGGCGGTACTTCTCCGCATCCGCGTGCGGTTCATCGCGCGCGTTGATGATGGGCCGCGAGCGGGTCGTCGCGGACGACAGCCCCTCCCACATGACGTCCGAGCGTGCGGACAGGCCGAAGGTCCGCCCGCCGGCCTGCGGCCTCGGTGCGGGGGCTGACCCGGCGCCCGCGCGGTTCGTGTCGCCCGTGGGCGCCTGGAACGTGGGCCGGGCGGGCACGAGCGCGCCGGCTCCCACGAGCAGCTGCCGTGTTACGAGGAACGGCAGCAGCACGGAGGTGAGGTGCGAGAAGTCCATCGTGCGCCGGACCAGCAGGTTCTCGTGACTGCCGTACGAGTTGCCCTGGGCGTCCGTGTTGTTCTTCACGAGGTGCGCGCGACCGTCGTGGCCGTCGGCCTCGAGCGCCGTCTGCGCGCGGTTCAGCAGGTCCGTGAGGATCGCGTCGCCGGCACGGTCCTGCGCGATGAGGTCGCTCAGGCGATCGCACTCCGCGGTCGCGTACTCCGGGTGCGACCCCACGTCCAGGTAGAGCCGCGAGCCGTTGGGGAGGAACACGTTCGAGGAGCGGCCCCACTCGACGACCGGGCGGAAGAGGTAGCGGGCGACCTCCTCGGGCCCCAGCCTGCGCGTGGTGCCGGCCGTGTACGCGATCCCGTACTCGGTCTCCAGTCCGAAGATGCGCTTCATGCGTGTGCCTCCAGTCGGCGGAAGGTGCGGGTCGAGCTGCTGCCGCGGTCCAGCAGGGCGACCTCGCGCGCGGATGCGGGCCGGTCGGTGAGGCCCATCGCCGTGAGTCCCGCCGTGAGCGCGTCGTCCAGTCCCAGCTCCGCGAGGTCGGTGTCCCCGAGGGTCCGGGAGATGGTCTCCGCTCCCTCGCCCAGGGCGACGTGGCCGCTCTCGTGGGAGATCGAGCCGTCGAAGGACAGGCGGAAGAGCCGGTCGTGCACGGGTGTGTCGCCCAGTTCCGCGACGACGAGCTCGACCTCGTAGGGCTTCTGCTCGGTCGTGAAGACGCCGGCCAGGGTCTGCGCATACGCGTTCGCCAGGCCCCGGGCGGTCACATCGCTGCGGTCGTACGCGTAGCCGCGCAGGTCCGCATAGCGGATGCCGGCCTGGCGCAGGCCCTCGAACTCGTTGAACTTCCCGACCGCGGCGAAGCCGATCCGGTCGTAGATCTCTGCGATCTTGTGCAGGGACTCGGACGGGTTCTCCGCCAGGAGCAGGATCCCGTCCGCGCAGCTGAGGACCAGGACGGGACGGCCGCGGGCGATGCCCTTGCGCGCGAACTCCGCCCGGTCCTTCATGAGCTGCTCCGGGCTCACGTAGAACGGCATGCTCATGGCGCCTCCTCCCCCGGGATCGCGCGCTGCGGCGATCCCACCAGCGCCGAGGCCGCCTCGAGGACGGCGTCCTGCGGCACCTGCCGCTGCCCGTCGGGTCCGACGACCCGGATGATCGGGGCGATCCCGCGCACGAGGTCGGGGCCGCCGGTCGCTGCGTCGTCGCGGGCCGCGTCGCTCAGGCACTCGAGTGCCAGTCGGACGCCGTCATCCGTCGTGAGGCCCGGCCGCCAGAGGCGGTGCAGCGTCGAGCGCGCGGGGCCGGAGCCGGAGCCGATCGCGTGGTGGTCGACCTCCTCGTACTTCCCGCCCGTCGGGTCGAAGCTGAAGATGCGGCCCGTGTCACCGTCTGCATCGCCCAGTCCGGCCAGCAGCGGCACGACGGCCAGGCCCTGCAGGGCGAGCCCCAGCTGCGACCTCAGCATCGAGGCCAGCCGCGTCGCCTTGCCCTCGAGCGACAGGGGCGTGCCCTCGAGCTTCTCGTAGTGCTCGAGCTCGACCTGGAAGAGCCGGACGAGCTCCAGTGCGAGACCGGCCGTGCCGGCGATCCCGATGACCGAGCGGTCATCGGCGCGGTGGACCTTCTCGATCCGGCGGCTGGCGATGTGCGTGCCGGCCGTGGCGCGCCGGTCGCCGGCCATGAGGACGCCCTCGGCGGTCCGCAGCGCGAGGACCGTCGTCCCCTCCGGCGACAGCACGGGGCTCACCCCGGTCGTCGCGGGCAGGGTCTCCGGCTGCGCGGTGCGCACCAGGTCGAAGAACGACGTGGAGGTCGAGGACAGGAAGGACGGGCCGAAGCCGGTCACTGCCCGCCCTTCTGCACGAAGTTCCGGACGAACTCCTCCGCGTTCGACTCGAGGACGCTGTCGATGTCGTCGAGGATCGAGTCGACGGCGGTCGTGTCGATCTGCGTCTGCGCCTGCACGGCGGGGGCGGCGTCGTCCTCCGGGAGGTCGGGCCGATCGCTGCGGTCCCTGTTGGCCTGTTCGCTGCTGCTCGTCATCGTCCTGCCTTTCGTCAGTCTGGGATCAGTCTAGTGACGGTGCGGAGGCACCGGCGGCCAGGAGCCGCTCGATGAGATCGTCCGCACTGCCGGCACCGTGAAGGGCATCGCCCACCCGCTCGCGCGTGTGGCTGAGCGGGTCGCGCAGCGCGAGGCGCACGAGGGACCCATCGGCCCGCTCGAGGACGACCGAGTCCCACGAGGCCGCGGCCACGCTGGGGGCGAAGCGCTCGATGATCCCTCCGCGCAGGAACGCGCGCGTCTGAGCGGGCGCCTGCTCGACCGCGCGCTCGACCTGCTCATCCGTCGTGATGCGCCGGATCCGTCCGGCTGCCTCGAGGCGGTAGAACAGGCCCTTCTCGCGGCGCACATCGGAGTACTGCACGTCGATGAGTGCGAGCTTGGGAGCATCCCACGACAGGCCCTCGCGCGTGCGGTACCCCTCGAGCAGCGCGAGCTTCGCGACCCAGTCGATGTCCGCGGCGAGCGCGAGCGGATCCCGGGCCAGCTCCGTGAGGAACCGATCCCATTCCGCGAGGACCTCGGCGGTCCCCTCGTCCGGGGAGGGACCCGCGGCGTCGACCGCTGCCTGCCAGTAGAGCCGCTGGATCTCGATCGCGGTGAGCGTCGAGCCATCGGCCAGCGGCAGGGCGGCACTGAGGGTGAGATCGTGGCTCACGGTCTGCAGCGCAGTGACCGGGTCGGCCAGCTCGAGGCGGGGCTGGAGGCCCGCCTCGATGAGGCCCAGCACGAGCGCGGTCGCCCCGAACCGCACGAGGGTCGCGGGCTCGGCGAGCGTCGCGTCGCCGATGATGACGTGCAGGCGGCGCCACCGCGTCCCGTCCGCGTGCGGTTCGTCGCGGGTGTTGACGAGCGGGCGGCGCAGGGTCGTCTCGAGGCCGATCTGCTCCTCGAAGAAGTCCGCGCGCGAGGAGATCTGGAAGCCCGGCTCCTCACCGCTGCGGCCGATCCCCACGCGGCCGGCGCCGCAGAGGATCTGCCGGGTCGCGAAGAACGGCAGCAGCGCGGCGGCGAGCTCGTCGAAGTCGACGTCGCGGCGCACCAGGTAGTTCTCGTGCGCACCGTACGAGGACCCCTTCGAGTCCGTGTTGTTCTTGTAGAGGTTGACCGGCTCCGCCGTCGTCGCGAGCGACCGCACGCACTCCTCCGCCACGCGGTCGCCCGCACGGTCCCACACGAGCACGTCCCGCGGGGTGAGCACCTCCGGCGACGAGTACTCCGGGTGGGCGTGGTCGACGTAGAGGCGGGCGCCGTTGGCGAGGACGACGTTCGCCAGGTACTGCGCGTCGGGCATCGCGTCCGGCAGGTGCGTGAGCTGGCTGATGTGCGCGTCGTCCTCGTGCATGAGGAACCCGCGGGCGTCCGCCAGCGGGGTCTCCGCACTGAAGTCCCAGAAGCTCTGGGCGGAGCGCAGGCCCCGGGGGGCCGCGTAGGCGTCGACGACCCGGGCCGAGTCGCGCATCGGGTTGGCGCCGGGGCGGCCCGGCTGGCTGATGCCGAACTCCGTCTCCGCACCCATCACCCGCACCGCACTCACCGGGTGGACCTGCTGGGACATGCTCCTCCTACAATCGAGGTGTGGCTCGCCGAACATCATCTCATCTCGTCCTCGCCCTGGCCGTCGACCTCGTGCTGGTCGTCGCGTTCGTCCTCATCGGGCACTTCCAGCACTACCGGAGCTTCGACCCGGCCGCGATCATCCAGACGGCATGGCCGTTCCTGGCCTCGCTGGCGCTCGCGTGGGTGCTGACCCGCGTGTGGCAGAAGCCGCTGTCCCCGCTCACCACGGGGACCGGCATCTGGGCGATCACCGTCCTCGTGGGGCTCGCGCTGCGGGCGATCGGCGGCGTCTCCGTCGCCGAGCCGTTCCTCATCGTCGCGACCGGACTCAACTTCGTCACCCTCGTGGGGTGGCGCCTCATCGCGTCCGCGGCCGTGGGGCGCGGCTCGCGCTGATCAGGCCGCTCTGACGAGGCCCCGCTGATCAGATCGCTCTGATCAGGCCGGGGTCTGCTCGCCGGTCCGGATGAGGCGCAGGTGCGTGATCCGCTCGCCGCGGCGACCGCTGATCCGCGCCCATTCGTCCGGATTCGTCGTGTTCGGCAGGTCCTCGTGCTCCTCGAACTCCTCCGCGATCGCCCGGTCGAAGTGCTCCCACTTCAGACCGCGCCCCTCGCCGGACAGCACGGCCTTGATCGCGTGCTTCTTCGCCCGGTCGACGACGTTGTGGATCATCGCGCCGGAGGCGAAGTCGGAGAAGAAGAGGACCTCGCGCCGGCCGTCCGCGTACGTGACCTCGACGAACTCGTTCACCCGGGTGCGCGCGTACATCCGCTGCACGCACCGATCGATGAGCGCGTCGATGCCGTCCGCCGCGAGGCTCTCGTGCAGCGGCAGACGGTCCGTCACGTACTTCGAGTAGATGTCGCGCGCGGCGTCCTCGTCCGGACGCTCGATGCGGATCTTCACGTCCAGTCGGCCCGGACGCAGGATCGCGGGGTCGATGAGGTCCTCGCGGTTCGAGGCACCGATGACGATGACGTTCTCCAGCGATTCGACACCGTCGATCTCCGCCAGCAGCTGCGGGACGATCGTCGTCTCGACGTCGGAGGACTTGCCGGTCCCCCGCGTGCGGAAGAGCGATTCCATCTCATCGAAGAATACGACGACGGGTGAGCCCGCCGTCGCCTTCTCGCGGGCCCGCGCGAAGATGATGCGCAGCTGGCGCTCCGTCTCACCCACGTACTTGTCGAGCAGCTCCGGACCCTTCACATTGATGAAGTAGCTCGTGGCCGACGGATCGGCGCGCCGGGCCGACAGCGAGTTCGCGACCGCCTTGGCGATGAGCGTCTTGCCGCAGCCGGGCGGACCGTACAGGAGGATCCCCTTGGGCGGCTTGAGCTCGTGCTCGGCGAACAGCTCCGGGTTCTCGAACGGCATCTCGACCGCATCCTGGATCTGATCGATCTGCGCCGTGAGCCCGCCCACGTCCGCGTACGAGATGTCCGGCACCTCCTCGAGCAGGAGGGTCTGGACCTCGGGCTTCTCGACGACCTCGGTCGCGAACTGGGTGCGGCGGTCGACGAGGACGTGGTCGCCCACGCGCACACCGCGGGCGCGCAGGTCGCCGGACAGCCGGCAGACGAGCTCGTCGTCGTTGGGCCCGCCGATGATGATGCGGTCGCCGTCCGGCATGACCTCGCGGACGGGAGCGACGTCGCCCACACCGCTGGGTGCGGCCGCCGCGATGACGACGAGGCCCTCGGAGAGCCGGACGTCCGCGCCGGGGACCAGCACCGCGTCGCCCACGTCCGGGGCGACGGCCAGGCGCATGCGGCGGCCCGAGGCCTGCACGTCGACCGTGCGGCCCTCTCCCCCGGCCTGCGGCAGGGACAGCACGGTGCCGTATGTGTTGGGCGGCTCCGAGAGCGCGGCGACCTCGCCGCGGACGCGGGCCAGCTCGTCACGGGCGCCGCGGAGGGTCGCGGTGAGGTTCTCGTTGCGCTTGCCGGCCGCCAGCAGCTGCTGGCGCATCATGGAGTTCTCACGCCGCAGTGTCGTGATCTCTCCCGTGGGCTCAGTCGTCATCCGATGCCTCCTCGTGGTGCGTGGCAGTGTCGTTCGTGGGATGCTGCGCGTCATCCGACTGCGCGGCCGCGGCCTCCGTGCGCGCCCTGGAGCCGGCCTGGCGCCCCAGCTTCCGCAGCCGCTTGGCCGGTGCGGTGCGCTGGCCGATCGCCTGCTCCGTGATGGGCGGCTCGAACCAGGCCTCCATGTCCTCGTCGCTGGGGGTGCTGCCCTGCGGCCTGCGCGAGCGCTCGATGGGACCCTGGCCGTCGTCCAGCCTGCGGGCGAAGAGCAGGAAGCCGGTGTGACCGATCATCCGGTGCGAGGGTCGCACGGCCAGGCCCTCGAGGTGCCAGTCGCGGACCATCGACTCGAGCGCGCGGGGCTCCGCGAACCGGCCGGAGGCGCGCACGGCCTCGGCGGTGCGGGACAGCTGCGAGGCGGTCGCGACGTAGACGATGATCATGCCCCCGCCCACCAGCGCGTTCGCGGCGACGTCGACGCACTCCCAGGGAGCGAGCATGTCGAGGACCACGCGGTCCGCCTCGCCCGGACCCAGTGTCTGCGGCAGCGCGTCGGCGAGGTCGCCCACCGTGCAGCTCCAGGCCGGGTGCGGCGCGCCGAAGAAGTCCTCGACGTTGCCCGCGGCGATCTGTGCGAACTCGTCGCGGCGTTCGAACGACAGGACCCGTCCCGCGTCGCCCACGGCGCGCAGCAGCGCGAGGGTGAGGGCCCCGGAGCCCACCCCGGCCTCGACGACGGTGGCGCCGGGGAACACGTCGCCCATCGTCGTGATGAGGGCCGCGTCCTTGGGGTAGATGACCGCCGCGCCGCGCGGCATCGAGAGGACGAAGTCCTCGTACGCCGGGCGCAGCGCCTGGTGGGCGATGCCCTCGCTGCTGTGGACGGTGACGCCCTCGGGGCCGCCCAGCAGGTCATCGTGCTCGATCCACCCGCGGTGGGTGTGGAACCGCTCACCGGGCGTGAGGACGATCGTGTTGAGGCGACCGCGGGGGTCGGTGAGCTGCACCTTGTCGCCGGGCCGGAGCGGTCCGCGCTGGACGCGCTCGCCGGTGGGGCGGGGTGAGGTCGCGGAGCTGGAGGACGTATTCATCGCCTCCACTCTAGATCAGCGGGCGGGAGCCGGATCAGTGGGCCAGCAGCTCGTCGAAGAACTCCGGCAGGTCGATGAGGCCGACGAGGGTCTCCCCGTCCAGGACGAGGCAGTGCGTGGCGCGCGGACGATGCGTGAGCGACTCCAGCAGATGGGGCGCCGTGATGTCCGCGGGTGCGCCGATCCAGGGACCCAGGCGGCGGATGTGCTCGTTGACCTCCGTGCCCGGAGCGGCGGACTGCGCCGAGCGGCGATCCAGCAGGCCGTGCGGCAGACCGGAGTCGTCGAGCACGACGACGAGCGGAGGCCGTCCCGTGTCAGGGTCCACGTAGGCGAGTGCCTCGTCCAGTGGCGACCTCCAGGATGCGGCGATCGCCGGCTGGATGACGCGGCGCATGTCGTACGTCTCGACGCGGCGGGCGCGACGGGCGTTCTTCGCCGCGTCTGCCGCGGACACCCAGATCATGACGGCGATCGCGGTCGTCCACATGACGGTGACGAGATCCGGACGGCCGCCTGACAGCAGCGGCTGCAGGACGGCCCACGCGACGAAGCCCAGCGCGATGAGGCGGCCGACCCAGGCGGCCAGGATCGTCCCCATGAACGGGCTGCCGGTGATCCGCCAGAACACCGCCTGCAGCGCCCAGCCGCCGTCCAGCGGGATGCCCGGCAGCAGGTTGATCGCGCCCAGCGCCAGATTCGCGAGCGAGAACCCGAACAGCAGGAGCCAGGCGACGCTGCCGCGCTCCAGCCCGCCGAGGATGAGCCAGCCGGCCGCGCCCAGAGCCAGATTCACGACCGGGCCCACGACGGAGATCGTGAAGCTCGTCCACGCGGACCGCGGCGAATCGGCCTGCTCGCGCGGCTCGAAGCGGGTGAAGCCGCCCCAGATGTTCAGCTCGACGGCTGCGACGCGGTACCCGGCGAGGCGCCCCGCGACCGCGTGGGCCAGCTCGTGGAGGAAGACGGAGCCGAAGAGGACGACGGCGAAGACGAAGCCGATGACGTAGCTGAAGGACCCCAGGTCGGGGCGCACGCGCGCGATCCACGGCGAGAAGAGGAGCATGATGACCCCGGCCGCGATGAACCACGACCAGGCGAGCAGGACGGGGGCGCCCAGCACCCGCCCCAGATGGAGGCCGCCGGAGGCTGCGGGCGCAGGAGCGTCTGCGGTAGCGGTGGGTTCAGGCACCGGACCATCGTACGGGTACGGTTGCCGCATGGCCGAACTGCTCGCTCTGTCCCCGTCGCGCGCGAACGACTTCGTGCAGTGCCCGCTCAAATTCCGTCTGCGCAGCATCGATCGCCTGCCGGAGCCGCCCTCGGAGGCGGCGTTCCGCGGCACGCTCGTCCACGCGGTCCTCGAGCGGCTGTTCGATGCGGAAGCGGACGAGCGCACGATCGAGACGGCCGTCGCGGGCATCGGACCCGCTCTCGACGCCCTGCGGGAGAAGGACCCGGAGACCGTCGCACAGCTGTTCCCCGGCCCGGACGAGGTCTCCCGCCTGCAGCAGCAGGCCCGCACGCTGCTCGAGGGATACTTCACCCTCGAACTGCCGCAGAAGCTGGAGCCGGCGGCGCGCGAGGAGTTCGTCCGTGCGGATCTCGACAACGGCCTGACACTGCGCGGCTTCGTCGACCGGACAGACATCGCGCCCGGCGGACAGGTGCGCCTCGTCGACTACAAGACGGGGAAGCAGCCCAAGCCCCAGTACTCGGGCGAGGCGGACTTCCAGATGCGCTTCTACGCCCTCGTCCACTGGCTGAGCCGGCGCGAGCTGGTGCACACCCTCCAGCTCTTCTACCTGGGCAGCCGCACGACGGTCACGAAGCGGCCCACGGCGGCGGACATCGAGCGGACGGAGGCGGAGATCCTCCAGCTGTGGGAACAGATCGCCCGTGCCGCAGAATCGGACGGCTGGCGGCCCCGGCGCACGCCGCTGTGCGGATGGTGCCACTTCAAGCCGATCTGCCCCGCGTGGGGCGGGACTCCCCCGCCCACACCGGAGATCACCGCGATCGCGGGGCGCTGAGCAGGTCCGTCGTCAGTGTGTCGAGGGTGGCGGCGGACACGCCCTCGAGCGAGTCGACGAGGACCGCGCCCGGTGTCTCCGGCAGACCGACGATGTGCGGGATCCCCACGGCCCGCGTGCCGGCGGCGATGGCCGAGCGCAGTCCGGGCAGTGAGTCCTCGAGCGCGACGCAGAGGTGGGGCGGCTGCCCCACGGCGTCGGCGCCCACGAGGTAGGGCTCGGGATGCGGCTTGCCGTGGGCGACCTCGTCGCCCGTGACGAGCGTCGCGAAGGTGCCGGGCTCGCACGCGGCGACGACGGCCTCGGCGAGACGGCGGTACGACATCGTCACGAGGGCGCACGGCACCCCGTCCCGGCGCAGGTCCGCCAGCAGCGCGAGCGCACCGGGCCGGAACGGGACGTGCTCGCGGACGCGCGCGACGACGCCGTCCAGCAGGATCTCGACGATCTCCTCCGCCGGCAGCGGCAGCCCGTGCTCGCGGAGGATCTCCGCGCTGCGCAGCAGCGTGTTGCCCACCATGAGCTCGCCCAGCTTCTCGTCCCAGTGGAGTCCGTAGCTGCCCATGAGCTCGATCTCCGCGGCCATCCAGTACGGCTCGGTGTCGACGAGGGTCCCGTCCATGTCCCAGAGGACGGCGGCGAAGCTGTGGGGTGAGGTGCTCATGCGGCCAGCCTAACGAGTCCCGCGCGAGCGCGTACTCTGGGAGGCATGGATCACCTGCCCGCACCCGGTTCGCGTCTCATCGTCCTCGCCTTCGAGGGATGGAACGACGCGGCGGAGGCGGCGACGTCGTTCGCGCGGGACCTCATCGAGCAGATGGGGCTGCGCCACGTCGGGATGATCGGCGGCGAGGAGTTCTACGACTTCCAGACGCACCGGCCCTCGGTGTCCCGCGGGGAGGACGGCAGCGCGCGCATCGACTGGCCGGGCACGGAGATCCATGCCGGCACGGTCCGGGGCACGGGCATCCCCCTCGAGGTCATCGTGGGCGATGAGCCCGCATTCCTGTGGCGGCGCTTCGCCTCGCTCATCGTCGACCGGGTCGAGGACGGCGACGTCGTCGTGCTCCTGGGCGCGCTGCTGGCCGACACCGTCCACTCGCGGCCCATCCCCATCACCGTCACGAGCGAACGGCCCGAGGACGTCCCCGCCGCGAACGCGGTGCGCAGCGACTACGAGGGGCCCACCGGGATCATCGGGGTGCTCGCGCACGAGCTGTCCGCCGCCGGCCGCAGCCCGGTGTCTCTGTGGGCCGCGGTGCCCGGCTACCTGGCCGGCTCGCCCTCGCCCAAGGCGCACCTGGCGCTTCTGGGCGCGCTCGAGGAGCTGACCGGCCTGGTCCTGGACCAGGGCGGACTCGTCGACGCGTCGCGGGACTGGGAGGCAGACGCCGAGGCCGCGATCGCCGCCGATGACGACCTCGCCGCGTACATCCACCGGCTCGAGAGCATGACGGACGCCGCTGACCTGCCGGAGGCCAGCGGCGACGCGATCGCTGCGGAGTTCGAGCGCTACCTGCACCGTCGCAACGACGACGGGCGCGCGGACTAGCGCAGGTCGATGCCCAGCAGGGCGTCGACGGCGTCGACGACCAGCTGCGTGGCCTCGCGCGTGCCGCCCGCGCCCACGGACTCCGCCCAGTCATCGAGGTCGTCGAGGATCGTGGGGGTGTCGAGGTCGTCAACCAGGTTGCCGCGGATGTCCTGCAGGAGCTCCTCCGCCGCATCCGGATCGGTGACCGACTGCGCGGCCCGGCGCCAGGCGGCCAGCCGCGTGCGCGCCTCGACGAGGAGGCCCTCCGTGTACATCCAGTCGCTGCGGTAGTGGTGGCTCAGCAGGACGGCGCGGATCGCCATGGGATCCTCCCCCTGTTGGAGGAGGCGCGAGACGAGGACGAGGTTGCCCTTCGATTTCGACATCTTCTCGCCCTCGTAGCCGACCATGCCCACGTGCATGTACGCCTTCGCGAACTGCTTCCCGGTCAGCGCCGTCGCGTGCGCCGCGCACATCTCGTGGTGCGGGAACACGAGGTCGCTGCCGCCACCCTGGACGGTGAGCGGGAATCCCGCGTGGTCGTGCGCGATGACCGCGCACTCGATGTGCCAGCCGGGCCGGCCCGGACCCAGTCGGCCGCCGTCCCAGGAGGGCTCCCCCGGACGCTCGGTGCGCCACAGGAGCGGATCGAGCGGATCCTCCTTGCCCGGGGTCTCCGGGTCACCGCCGCGCTCAGCGAACAGCTCGAGCATCTCGTGGCGCTCGAGGTGCGAGGCGGAACCGAACGGCGGGTCGATGCGCGTGCCCACCCGGTAGTACACGTCGCCGTTGTCCAGCGTGTAGGCCGCGCCGCTGTCCAGGAGCCGCTGGACGGCCTCGACGACGCGCGGGATCGCCTCGACTGCCCCGATGTAGGACTCCGGCGGGATGACCCGCAGGGCCTCCATGTCCGAGCGGAACAGATCGATCTGCGAGTCGGCGAGCTCCCGCCAATCGACACCTCTCGCATCGGCGCGCTCGAGGAGCGGGTCGTCGATGTCCGTGATGTTCTGCACGTAGGTGACGTCGACGCCCGCATCGCGCCAGACGCGCTGGAGGACGTCGAAGGCCACGTAGGTGGCGGCGTGGCCCAGGTGCGTCGCATCGTACGGCGTGATGCCGCAGACGTAGAGGCGCGCTTCCTTCAGCTTGCGGGGCGTGTCCGCCGGACCGCGGTGCGAGGAGCAGAAGACGGTGGGGCGCTTGCCCCGACCGGCCACGACGGGAATCTGAGGGGTAGACCAGGACTTCACGCGCACCAGCATGGCACTTCGCCGTGCACAACGCGAACTTTCCGGGCGGCGCGGTGCCGCAGGGTGGCGCGCATTACAGGGTCCGCGTCACAGGGGCGGCCACGGGATCGCGTGACGATCCTCGGGTGCGTACGGGAAGCGGCCCTCCTCCAGGAGCGCCGCGGCCCTGCGCGCGATCCCCCAGAGCTCGCGCGGGGGCAGCAGATCACCCAGCAGCGCATCGAGGTCTTCATCGCGCGCCCGGGTGACGAGGGCAGTCTCCTCATCCGTGAGCACGGCGCCGGCGAAGCCCCAGAGGATCGTGCGCAGCTTGGGCGCCGCGTGGAAGGACAGTCCGTTGTCGATCGCGTGGAGACCCACGGACAGCTGCGCGTCCGTCTCGATCCGCCATGCGCCCGCGAGGACGTGCCCGCCCTTGCGGTCCGCGTTGTTGAGGAGGACGTCGAGGAGCGCGATGCGGCGCACTGGCTCTGCGAGCGAATGGGCGAGGACGACCTCGGTCCCGTCCTCCAGCATCGCCCGGAGCACGGGAGCGAGGTCCGGTCCCACCGCGTCCTCGGCGGCGAGCACGACGGGCTGGTCCGCGGACGGCTCCGTCTCGACATAGGCCTGCAGGGACGCACCGTCCGCCTGCGGGCGGCTGACGTCCGCGCGCCACACCGTGGGCGGCACGACATGGAGTCCCAGGTGCTGGGAGAGTCGGAAGGCGGCGACCTCGCGCTGGGACAGGGTGCCGCGGGCGAAATCGCGCAGGGGCTGCTCCCCCGCGCGGGTCTTGAGCACCGCCCGCACGGTGCGCACCGGCCCGTCGGGAGTCTCCGACCCCGTCACGGTCGTGAGAAGGGTCTCGTTGCTGGCGCCGCGCATCCTGCCCAGCGGCCGGATCGTGCCGGTGGACAGGAGGTGCAGCATCCCGGCTGTCAGCGGGCCACCCCGTTGAGTCGGGGGCAGATGTGGCCGGAGGGGTCGAGGGCGCCGTGGCACAGGGGGCACTCCCCCCGCCCGGAGGTGACGACCTGCTCCGCGCGGCGGGCGAACTCGCGCGCCTGGACGCCCGTGAGCCGCACGCGCAGGACGGATCGATCCTCGCCGTCCGCGGTCGGCTCCGAGCTCGCACCCGATTCCGCGTCCGCGCGGGTGAGTTCGAAGCACTCGATGATGAGCCGGTGGTCCTCCGTGTCCCAGCCCAGGCTCATCGTGCCCACCCGGAATTCCGCATCGACCGGCATCACGAGGCCGGCGTTGTCCTCGACCTCCGGCACCGGGGCTGCGGGAACGCCGTGGCGGCCGCTGGCCCGTGAGCGGACCAGATCCAGCAGCTCATCGACGCGCTCGGCGAGGATCTCGACCTGCTCCTTCTCCAGTGCCACCGAGTGCACGCGGCCCGAGGTCGACACCTGCAGGTAGAACGACCGATCGCCGGGCAGGCCGACAGTCCCGGCGATGAAGCGGTCGGGCGCGGGATGGTCGAAGGCGTGCGCAGGCATGGACCCAGGCTATATGAGTCGGGCCGTGCAGATGAGGTCCGTGCAGATGGTGCGGGAGGAACCTGTCCGGAGGCCCGTCGTGCGGCTAGAGTGGGGCTCATGACCACGGATCCGAGCGCCGCACTGGAAGACTTCCTCTCCTCTGTCCGCGAACACTTCGCAGCGTCCGCCCACCGCACGTCCGACACCGACCCTCGGGTCGAGGCCGCGTACATGGCGCTCGCGGACGCGTTCGAGATCTACGAGGACTCCCTCTACACGACCTACGGCGAGGTGACGCCGTTCGAGCTCTTCGACGACATCGAGGACGACCGCGATGACGACGACGACTTCGACGATGAGGACGAGGACGACGACGAGGATGACGTCGACTTCGATGACGACGAGGACGACGACGAGAGGGACTGACCCGCTCCGTCGCTGAACGGGATCAGTCGCTGAACGAGCTCAGTCGCTGAACGGATCGGAGATCTGGTCGAGCACGTCCCGGATCTCGTCGGCCAGGTCCAGGTCCGACGCCAGCAGCTGGTCCAGCTGGGCACGCGTGCGCGGCGAGACGATCGTCGAGGCGCACAGCGATCCCCGGTTCCAGGACAGGGCGATGTCGACCGGGTCGACCCCCAGCGCGGCGGCGGCCTTCGTGACGCCCTGGACGATGCTCGTCGAGTCGTCGTCCAGGAAGGCGCCCACATAGCCGGACATCTCCGTGGCACCCCGGCTGCCGGCGGGAATGCCCCGCAGGTACTGGCCGGACAGGACACCGCGGCCCAGCCCCGCACCCGCGATGAGGCCCAGCCCCAGGTAGTCGAGCGCGGGCCGCAGCGAGACCTCGGCATCGCGCCGCAGCAGCGAGTACTCCGCGATCGCCCCGGCGACCGGGATCGAGGCCTCCGCCGCGCGCAGGGCGAGCTGCCACGCGGAGTGGTGCGACAGGAGCACGTACCCGATGTCGCCCGCGTCCGCGAGCGTGCGCAGCACCGAGGCGGACTCCTCGACCGGGATCTGATCGTCGAACGCGTCGAGGACGAGGACGTCGAGGTGGTCGCGCTCCAAGGTGCGCAGCAGCGAGCGGATGTCTGTCAGGAGATCGGAGCGACCCGTGCGCAGCTGTGCGCCGTCGCCGGACGCCCGCACACCTGCGCGCGCCAGCAGCTGGACGCGGGAGGGCAGGCGCATGCCGGACACCATCGCGACGGCGGGAGCATCGAACGAGGGCAGCTCCAGTGCCGTCCCTCCTGCCGAGGCGTACGCGTCGAGCAGCTCGCGCGCCGTCGCCTCGTCGACTCTCCGGCCCCATTCGAAGGTCCCCAGTGAGAGTTCGGACACCTGCAGTCCCGTTGTGCCCATCCGGTTCGAACGCATAGTTCCGAAGGCTACCGGATGAGGGGTAGCCTGACGTGGTCCTGCCCGCCGACACGAAGGAATGCACCTCCATGGACTGGATCGTCGCGGTGATCCTGGGGATCGTGCAGGGACTCACCGAGTTCCTCCCCATCTCCTCCTCCGCCCACCTGCGGATCGTCGGTGAGCTCCTCATGCCGGGGCGCGACCCCGGAGCCTTCTTCACCGCGATCGTGCAGATCGGCACGGAGACCGCGGTGCTCGTCTACTTCTGGAAGGACATCACCGGGATCATCGGCACCTGGTGCCGGTCCCTCGTGGGGCGTGAGTCCCGCAGCGATCCGCGCGTCCGCATGGGCTGGCTCATCATCCTGGGCTCCGTGCCCATCGTCATCCTGGGCCTGCTCTTCGAGTCCCAGATCGACTCGGTGCTGCGCAGCCTCTGGATCACGGCCACGATGCTCATCGTCTTCGGCCTCATCCTGGGCCTGGCGGACCGCGTGGGCCGCAAGGAGCTCACCCTCGAGCGGATGACGTGGGGCCAGGGCCTCCTCTACGGCTGTGCACAGGCGCTCGCGCTCATCCCCGGCGTGTCCCGCTCCGGCGGCACCATCATGGCCGGCCGCTTCATGGGCTTCACCCGTCCCGAGGCCGCCCGCTACTCGTTCCTGCTGGCAGTCCCGGCTGTCATGGGGTCCGGGCTCTACGGCCTCTACAAGTCCTTCACCGAGGCCTCGGCCGGCCAGGAGATGGTGCTGGGCTGGGGTCCGATCGCAGTCGCGACCGTCGTGAGCTTCGCGGTGGGCTACGCCGTCATCGTCGGCTTCCTCAAGTTCGTCCAGACGAAGTCCTTCGCCGTCTTCGTCTGGTACCGCGTCGCCGTGGGTCTCCTCATCTACGTGCTGCTGGGCACGGGAGTCCTGCAGCCGCTCTGAGCCGTCAGTGGCCGCCGCCGGGCGCCTGCGTCTGCGCGCGCCTGCCGCGCGCCGTCGCCCCCAGCATCGTCACCGTCATGGGCGGATGCGACTGCGGCTTCCCCACCGCGATCCGCGAGACCGAGGCCGGGGCCACCGCGATCCGCTGGAAGCGATCGACCTCGAGTCCCAGCGCGTGGGCGAGCATGAGCTTGATGACGTCCCCGTGCGACACGAGGACCAGGGCCGTGGAGCTGGCCTCCTCCGCGGCCCGGCACGCGGACTCGAGCGCACTGCGGGACCGGGCGGCGACCTCGGCGAGAGACTCTCCCCCCGGAAAGCGCGCGCGGCTGGGAGTCGTGCGGACGGTGTTCCACAGCGGCTCGCGCAGCAGCTCCTTGATGGGACGGCCCGTCCAGTCCCCGTACTCGACCTCCGCCAGCTCATCCAGGACTCCGTATGAGCGGGGAGCCGCGTGATCCGGGGCGGCGAGCTCCGGCACAGCCAGCAGCTCCTCCGTGGTGCGCACGCACCGGTGGATGGGCGAGCTGAGGACTGTCACCGCCGCATCGGCATCGGCGATCTCCGGCACGAGCGCCCGCGCCTCGCGCACCTGCCCGACACCGCGGTCCGTCAGGTCCACCCCGTGGTCGCGGCCGGCGAGGACTCCCGCCGCGTTCGCGGTCGATTCGCCGTGGCGCACCAGAATGATCTCCATCGCCCCAGGATAAGCCGGGCGGGACCCCGGTGATACGGTCACCGGGTGCGCGTCAACGGAACAGTCCTCCTCGCCGGTGCCGCGACCGTCCTCGCCGGCTTCCTCATGGCCTTCCAGTCACGCGCGAACGGATCGCTGGCCGGTGTCATCGGCTCGAGCATCTACGCGGCGACCATCAGCTTCCTGGGCGGCCTCGTCATCCTCGCAGTCGTCCTCGCCCTCTCGCGTCCAGGGCGGGACGGGGTGCGCCGGCTGCGCGCCGCACTGGCGAACGGCACGGTCCGCTGGTGGATGCTTCTGGGCGGCCTGGGCGGGTCGACCGTCGTGCTGGCGCAGGCGCTCACGGTGCCCCTCATCGGCGTCTCCGTGCTCACGATGTCGTTCGTCTGCGGCCAGCTGCTGGGCGCGATCGTCGTCGACGGCACCGACCTGCCGCCCAGCGGCCGCACTCCCCTGAGCGCGCGCCGTCTCGTGGGCACCGCGGTCGTCCTCGCAGGTGTGGTTCTCGTGTCGGTGGGCGGGTTCTCCCGCGGCATCCCGCTGTGGGCGCCGCTCGTGCCGCTGCTGGCCGGAGCCATGACCTCTGTGCAGTCCGCGCTCAACGGCCGGGTGCGGGCGGCCTCGGCGTCCTCGCTCACCGCCACGAGCGTCAATTTCGGCGTGGGCTCCGTGTTCCTGCTGGGATGCTCGGGCCTCGCGTGGCTGCTGGGCGCCCGGGTGACGGGACTGCCGGAGATGCCCGGTCAGGCGTGGCTGCTCATGGGCGGGGCGCTGGGCATCGTCTTCATCGGCGTCACGTCCGCGACGGTCAGCCACCTGGGCGTCCTGCTCGTGTCGATGACCTCGCTGTTCGGGAACCTGCTGAGCTCGGTCCTCGTCGACCTGCTGCATCCCGGTGCCGTCATCACTCCGCTCACGGTCGTCGCGATGGTGTGCGTGCTGGCGGGCGTCGTCATCGCCTCGTGGCCGCGCCGCGGCGGTGGTTCGCCGCGGCGCGCCCGCCTCACGCCTCCAGCATGAAGCGATTCAGCACGCGGGTGCCGAAGTCCAGGGAGGACAGGGCGACCCGCTCGTCCTTCCCGTGGAACATCGCCGCGAAGTCCAGGTCCGGGGTCAGCTGCAGGGGCGCGAAGCCGTAGCCCACGATCCCCAGCCGGGCCAGCGACTTGTTGTCCGTGCCGCCGCTCATCGTGTGCGGCAGGACCTTCGCACCCGGATCCGCATCGAGCAGGCAGCGCTGCATCGTCTCGACGAGGCGGCCGGAGAACGGCGACTCGACGGAATCGCCCACCGTGACCGGCTCCACGTCGATGCCCTCCCCCGCCAGCTCCTTGATCGTGAGCATGACGTCCTCGAACTGACCGGGCAGGACGCGGCAGTCGACGAACGCCTGGGCGGTCGCAGGGATGACGTTGTGCTTGTACCCGGCCTGGATGATCGTGGGGTTCGAGGTGTTGCGCAGCGTGGGCTCGACGAAGCGGGACACAGAGCCCAGTTCCGCGATGAGCTCACCGGTCGTCTCCGCGGTGAACGGGATGCCGGTGATCTCCGAGACTCCCTCGAGCAGGTCGCGGGTGGCCTGCGGCATGTCCTCGGGCCACTCGTGGGCGCCGATCCGGGCGATCGCGGCTGCCAGGCGGGTGATCGGGTTGTCGTCGTTCACCATCGAGCCGTGACCCGCGGTCCCGTGCGCCAGCAGGCGCAGCCACGCGATGCCCTTCTCCGCGGTCTGCACGAGGTAGACGCGCTGGCCGCGGATGTCCGAGGAGTACCCGCCCACCTCGCTGATGGCCTCCGTCGCGCCGGAGAACTGCTCCGGATGGTTCTCGACCATCCAGCCCGCGCCGCGGGCGCCACCGGCCTCCTCGTCCGCGAAGAACGCGATGATGAGGTCGCGGCGCGGCTGCAGTCCCTTGCGCAGCATGTCCCGGACGTTCGAGAGGATCATCGCGTCCATGTTCTTCATGTCGACCGCGCCGCGGCCCCACAGCAGGCCATCGCGGATGAGACCGCCGAACGGGTCGACCGACCACTCGGACTCGTCCGCCGGCACGACGTCGGTGTGGCCGTGGACGACCAGGGCGCCGGCGTCCGGGTCCGTGCCCGGGATCCGGGCGACCAGGTTGGCTCTGCCCGGCTCCGACTCGTGGATGACGGAGTCGAGTCCGACCTCCGCGAGCTGGGCGGCGATCCACTCCGTCGCCTCGAGCTCCGGATTCGCCTTCCCCTCACCCCAGTTCTGGGTGTCGAAGCGGATGAGGCGCGACGCGATCTCCGTCGTCTCCTCAACCGCCTGTGCCAGCGGATCTGCGGCATCGCGGGGTGCAGGCGCATCGGTGGTCACGGTGTGGTCCTCTCGTCGGTGGGTGCTGTGTCAGGTGGGTGGGGCTTCAGGTGTACGGGGCTCAGCCGTAGACGCGGAAGCCCAGATGGGCGCGCCCGTCCTCCCAGAGCAGGGAGGAGTGGATGATCTCCTTCGCCTGCTGCTCGACAGGATCGTCGGAGAGCGCCGCGAGGTACTCCCGATGGCAGGCCAGTGAGGCGATCGCGGCCTCGAGTGATTCCGTCACGTCGACACGGTGGGTGGGGTGCGCACCGAACTCGAGGATGCGGGTCACCCCGTCGTAGCGCTGCCCGGGGACGATCCACTCGTTGCCGGCGTCACCGATCGCGTCGACGGCGGCCTGGCCCAGGTTCCGGTGGTCGGCGGAATTGAAGCGCACGCCGCCCCAGGTCTGCTGGAAGTTCAGCAGGACGACGATGTCCGGGCGGAAGCTGCGGATCTCGCGGGCGATCGCGGTGCGCAGCTCGGGGGTCTGCAGGATCCGACCGTCCGGCTGGTCGAGGAAGACGAGTGACTCGACCCCGACCTCGGCGCAGGCGGCCTCCTGCTCAGCGGTGCGCACGACCGCGGCCCGACCGGGATCCATGCCCTCGATGCCGGCCTCGCCGCGGCTGGCGAGCACGTACCCCACCCTCTTGCCCGCACGGGTCCAGGTGCCGACAGCGGCACCGATGCCGTATTCCGGGTCGTCCGGGTGCGCCACGATGACGAGCACCGAGGAGAAGTCGTCGGGCAGGTCGGGAAGCTGCGGGGCGGACTGCGAATCCGTCATGAGTTCACCTCCGGGTCGAGAGCCGTCCATCCCGCAGTCTAGTGGGCGGGTACTGTGGAGCGACGACCTCGGTCCGCCCCTGCGGGGGCCGGGGCCCCTGCAGAACTTCGAAGGAGATACACGTGCGCATCCTCGTCCTCGGCGGTGACGGCTTCTGCGGCTGGCCCGCGGCCCTCCATCTGTCCCAGCTGGGTCACGACGTCGACATCGTCGACAACCTGTCGCGGCGGCGGATCGACGAGGAGCTGGGCACCGACTCGCTCACCCCGATCCGCACGCCCGAGGAGCGGATCAGTGCGTGGCAGGAGATGACCGGGCGGACGATCGGCTTCCACCGCATCGACATCGCGCAGGAGTACGACGAGTTCGTCGCACTGCTGGGCCGCTCGCTGCCGGACGTCATCGTGCACTTCGCGGAGCAGCGCGCCGCGCCCTACTCGATGAAGTCGCCGGTCCAGAAGCGGTACACGATCGACAACAACGTGAACGCGACGCACAACGTGCTGTCCGCACTGGTGGAGTCGGGCGTCGATGCCCACCTCGTGCACCTGGGCACGATGGGCGTGTACGGCTACGGCACGGCCGGCATGCGGATCCCCGAGGGCTACCTGGACGTCAAGGTGCCCAGCGAGGACCCGGACGGGAGCCCCACGGGCGAGCTCATCGATCAGACGATGCTCTACCCCACGAACCCGGGCTCGATCTACCACATGACGAAGGTGCTCGATCAGCACCTGTTCGCGTTCTACGCGAAGAACGACCGGCTGCGCATCACGGATCTGCACCAGGGCATCATCTGGGGCACGAACACCGCCGAGACCCAGTTGGACGAGCGCCTCGTCAACCGCTTCGACTACGACGGCGACTACGGCACGGTGCTCAACCGCTTCCTCATGCAGGCGGCGGTGGGCTACCCGCTCACAGTCCACGGGACCGGCGGGCAGACGCGCGCCTTCATCCACATCACGGACATGGTCCGCTGCATCGCGCTGGCGATCGAGAACCCGCCGGCCGCGGGCGACCGGGTCAAGATCATCAACCAGCTGACGGAGACGCACCGGGTCCGCGATCTGGCGCAGCTGATCTGCGAGATCACGGACGCGCGCATGGAGCTGGTGCCGAACCCGCGCCAGGAGTCGGCGGAGAACGACCTCTACGCGTCCAACGACACGTTCCTCGACCTGGGCCTGCAGCCCACCACTCTGTCGGAGGGCCTGCTCGCCGAGGTCGAGGAGACGGCGCGACGCTACGCGGACCGCGCGGACCTCACGAAGATCCCGGCCTCGTCGCTGTGGACGAAGAACCAGGAGGTGGGTGCGCCCTCGCGCATCCCCGAGACCGCATGACGGTGAGCTGATCCGGTGCGCATCGCACTCTTCACCGAGGTCTTCCTGCCCAAGGTCGACGGCGTCGTCACGCGGCTCGTCCGCACCCTGGAGCAGCTGCAGGAGCTGGGGCACGAGGTCGTCATCTTCGCACCCGGCGATCCGCCCGCGACGTTCGCGGGGTTCGAGGTCGTCCGGGTGCGGGCGGTCCCCTTCCGGCCCTGGTACCCGGAGCTGTCCGTGGGCATGCCCACACCGGAGATCGCGCGCGTCATGGAGCGGTTCCACCCGCACGTCGTCCACGCGGTCAATCCCGTGTGGCTGGCCGCCTACGGGACCCTGTCCGCCCGGCGCCGGGATCTTCCGCTGCTGGGCAGCTTCCACACGGACGTGCCCTCGTACACCCAGCGGCTGGGGCTCGAGTGGATCACGGACACGACCAGCCGATGGATCACCTGGATGCACAACTTCGCGCAGGTGAACCTCTGCACGTCGCAGCAGATGGTGCAGCGCGCGAAGAGCGCGGGCATCCGCAATGTGCAGCTGTGGCCCAAGGCGGTCGACACGGTGGGCTACCATCCGGGCAATGACAGTCGAGAGATGCGCGCGCGCCTCACGGACGGACATCCGAACGACCGGCTGCTCGTGTACGTGGGTCGCCTCTCGAAGGAGAAGGACCTCGACCTGCTGCGCCCGCTCATGGACCGGCTGCCCTCCGACGTGCGGCTGGCGCTCGTGGGCTCCGGTCCGCACCGGGAGGACCTGGAGGCGGAGTTCGCCGGTACGCGCACGGTCTTCACCGGCTACATGAGCGGTGAGGAGCTTGCCGCGGCGTATGCGAGTGCGGATCTCTTCGTCTTCCCGTCGACGACGGAGACACTGGGCCTCGTCGCTCTGGAGTCGATGGCTTCCGGCGTGCCCGTCGTGGGCGCCCGCGCCGGCGGCATCCCGTTCGCGGTGCGCGATGGGGTGGGCGGTCTGCTGCACGAGCCCGGCTCCGTCGACGATCTCGAGGCGAAGGTCCTGCGCGTCCTCGACGACCCGCAGCTGCGCGCGACCCTGTCGCAGGGCGGACGAGCGGAGGCGGAGACGCACGGCTGGCGCGCCGCGACCGAGTCGCTCGTCACTGCATACGAGGAGGCCATCGAGCGCTACTGGTCGGACCATCGGCCACCGGGCTGGCGGATGGCGCTGCTGGGGAAGCCGATGCCACCGGCTGCGTGAGCCGCGGGTTCATGCGCCCCGGTGGCTCGCCGGAGTCACCGCACATAGCAAGAAGCCCCCGGTCCGGATTCGCATCCGGCCCGGGGGCCTCTCTCCTGTTGTGCGCGGAGGGGGACTTGAACCCCCACGCCCATTAATAGGGCACTAGCACCTCAAGCTAGCGCGTCTACCAATTCCGCCACCCGCGCGGGCAACAGAGAATAGATTACACACTCCTGAGGGGTGAACCAAATCCTGGAGCCGTTCTCAGAGGTGTGCTCCGTCACATCACTCGCGCGCGGTGACGGACGAGAGCATATGGGGCTTCCCGCGCTTCGGATCCCACACATCGACGCTGGTGACAGAGCCGTCGTGCCGGACGCCGACCGCGACGCGGGCCGGCAGCACGATCGGCGTCGCGAACTCGACGTCCCAGACGAAGGAGTCCGCGCGCACCTGCGCAGCGGCCAGCCCGCGCGAGGCCGTGTACATGCCGTGGATGATGCGGCCGCGGAATCCGAACGCCCGTGCCGCGAGCCCGTTGAGGTGGATCGGGTTCACATCGCCGGACACGCGCGCGTAGACATCTGCGGTCCGCGCGGTCATCCGCCACTCGAGGGAGCGGGCGGGTGCCTCGAACGGCGTGCGCTCCTCCGGCTCGTGCGGCACCGCACCGTCGACCTTCGCCCCCTTCGCGAGGTAGTGCGACTCCTCCTCGACCCGAGCCGCCCCGTCCACGTCGAAGCGAGCGGTGACGACGACCTCGGCGCCCTTGGGGTGGGTGCGGATCTCCCGGACGCGCACGGTGATGTCGACCTCCTCCCCCACCCGGACCGGAGCGTGCTGCTCGACCCGGTTGCGGACATGGACGAGGCCGACGACCGGGACGGGGAAGTCCCGGGCGCTCATGAGCTCGAGGCTGGGGCCGAAGGCGCGGGCGTGCAGCCACGTGACCGGGACGGTGTCGCGCACCGGCTCGCCCACGGCCCGATCGAACTCGGCGACCGAGTCGGCGTCCGCGCGCACGCGGACCACCCGCTGGGGCGAGTCGGGACCCGCAACCTCATCGAGCGCGGACGGACGGGCCGGTCGGACGGTCTTGAGCGCGCTGGCTCCGACGGCGGAGAGATAGGTCCGCAGCATCAGGCACCCACCATGTTCTGCCCGCACACGCGGACGGTGTCGCCGGAGATGCCGCCGGCCGCATCGGAGGCGAGGAACGCGATCGTCTCCGCCACGTCGACGGGCAGGCCGCCCTGCTGGAGGCTCGAGACGCGGCGGGCCAGCTCGCGGGTGAGCGCGGGCATCTTCGCCGTCATCTCCGTCTCGATGAAGCCCGGGGCGACCGCATTGATCGTCCCGTTCTGGGCGCTCAGCTCCGCCGCCGAGGCCGCCACCATGCCGATGACGCCGGCCTTCGAGGCCGCATAGTTCGTCTGCCTCCGGTTGCCCGCGATCCCCGAGGTCGAAGCCAGGGAGACGATGCGGGGCGCCTCGCCCCAGGCACTGGCCTCCGTCAGCTGCGCGTTCATCCGCAGCTGCGATTCGATGTTGACCGCGAGGACCGAGTCCCAGCGGGCCGCGTCCATGTTCGCGAGCATCCGATCGCGAGTGATGCCCGCGTTGTGGATGAGGATGTCGATCGGCGCGCCCACGGCGCGGGCGATCGCGAGGCCGGCGTCCTCGGCGGTGATGTCCAGCTGCACCGCGGTGCCGCCCACCTCGTTCATGGTCTCCGCGAGGGCGTCACCGGCCTGCGGCACGTCGACGCCGATGACCCGGGCGCCGTCGCGTGCCAGGGTGCTCGCGATCGCACGGCCGATCCCGCGGGCGGCGCCCGTCACGACGGCGATCCGTCCGGCCAGGTGCTGACCGGCGAACGCCTCTGCGGTCACCGGCGCTCCGTCGGCCGTCGTCACGTGGACGGGCTGGCCGGAGACGTACGCGGACCGCGAGGACAGGAGGAACCACAGGGCCGCGATGGCGCTGGGGGCGTCCATGGGGACGTCCTCGCTCACGACGATCCCGTTCGCGGTGCCGCCTGCGCGCATCTCGTGCGCGAGCGAGCGCATGAGGCCCTGCACGCCGTTGCGCACGGCGTTGAGTGCGGGATCCATCGCCTCGGGCCGCTCCGGGCTGATGTGCGCATCCCGGCCGAAGATCACGACGCGCGAGCAGCGGGTCAGGCCGCGCAGCGCACCGCCGATCTCCAGTGCCGTCTCCGAGAGGTCAGCAGGTCCCGTCGCCTCGTCGAAGAACGCGAGGATCGCGGACAGCTTCTCCGAGGTGGGCTTGCGCCGCACCTCGAACCCGTTGTCCAGCAGGAGCTGCGCGTAGGCGTCCGCGGCGGCGCCGGGACCCAGGACGAGGACGGGCTCGGACAGGTAGTCGCCGTCCTCGCGACGGCGCAGCGGGACGGGGTTGGGCAGGCCCAGCGCCTTGACGGCGGCGCGCAGGGGGCCGTTCGCGAGGCGCGTGTAGGTGTCGGTCATGAGTTCCTCCAGGAGGTCCGGTGCGGGGGTGCCGTGCTGGCGGTGCTGTGCTGGCTGTGCTGTGCGGCGGTCAGGCTTCGATGATCGCGGTGAGGCCCTGGCCGCCGGCGGCGCAGATCGAGACGAGGGCGCGCGTGCCGCCGGTCTCGTGCAGGTGCTTCGCGACCGAGGCGACGATGCGTCCGCCCGTGGCGGCGAACGGGTGACCGGCGGCCAGCGACGACCCGTTGGGGTTGAGGCGGTCCCGATCGATCGTGCCCAGCGGTGCGTCGAGCCCCAGCTTCTCCCGGCAGAACTCCTCGCTCTCCCACGCCGCGAGGTGTGTGAGCACGGTCGAGGCGAACGCCTCGTGGATCTCGAACACGTCGAAGTCCGCGAAGGTGAGGCCGTTGCGGGCCAGGAGTCGGGGCACCGCGTATGCGGGCGCCATGAGCAGACCCTCGGTGCCGGTGACGAAGTCCACGGCCGCGGCCTCGGCGTCGACGAGGTAGGCGAGCGGCTCGAGCCCGTGGGCCGCCGCCCACTCCTCGGACGACAGGAGCACGGTCGAGGCACCGTCCGTGAGCGGGGTCGAGTTGCCGGCGGTCATCGTCGGCTCGGCGGACAGTCCGCGGCCGAAGACGGGCTTGAGCTTCGCGAGCGACTCGAGGGTCGAATCGGGGCGCAGGTTCGTGTCGCGCGTGACGCCCAGGTACGGGGTCACGAGGTCGTCGAAGAAGCCACGATCCCACGCGGCCGCCAGGTTCTGGTGCGAGGCGAGGGCCAGAGCGTCCTGCTCCTCGCGGCCGATGCCCCACTCCGCCGTCGTGATCGCCTGGTGCTCGCCCATCGCGAGGCCGGTGCGGGCCTCCCCGTTGCTGGGCAGCGCGGGCGCGAGGTCAGTGGGACGCAGGCGCGCGATGGCTTTGAGGCGCTGGGGCACGGTCTTCGCACGGTTGAGCTCGAGGAGGGCGGCGCGCAGCTCCTCGCTCACCGTGATGGGGGCGTCCGAGGCCGAGTCGACGCCCGCGGCGATGCCTGCCTCGATCTGGCCCAGGCGGATCTTCTGCGCGATGGTCACCGCGGTCTCGAGGCCCGTCGCGCACGCCTGGCTGAGGTCGAACGCGGGGGTCTCCGGGGCGAGTGCGGAGCCGAGAACGGCCTCGCGCGTGAGGTTGAGGTCGCGGGAGTGCTTGACGACGGCACCGCCGGCCACCTCGCCCAGCCGCTCGCCCGCGAGGCCGAAGCGGGCGACGAGGCCGTCGAGGGCGCTCGTGAGCATGTCCTGCTCCGACGCGCGGGCGTACTCGCGATGCGCGCGGGTGAACGGGATGCGATTGCCTCCCAGGATGGCCGCGCGGCGGATCTGCGGCGACGATTCGGACTGCGACTGGGGAGTCTGCGACATGTGATGTGTCCCTTCCGAGGGTGTGAGGCGGTTCACCGATACCGACCGTACCTGATACCGTCTGTCACATGAAAGTCCCTGCGACCACCGATGCGGAGCTGCGCGATGGCCGGAGCCTCCGCTGGGAGAAGCACCGCCGCGAGCGCCGCCGCGAACTGCTGCGCGGCGCACGCCACGCGATCGCGGCCCACGGCGAGTCCCTGTCGATGGACGGGCTCGCACAGGCGACCGGGACCTCGAAGACGGTCTACTACCGGTACTTCCGCGACCGGCGCGGCCTCCAGCAGGCGATGGGCACGTGGGCGATGGACGTCATCCGCCGCTCCCTCGACGAGGCAGGCTCCCCCGACGGCCCGCCCGAGGAGGCGCTGCGCGCCATGATCGCCGCGTTCGTCGAGCTGGGCGTCCGCTCGCCGGCCGTCTACCGCTTCTGCGACTCGGTCGTGACGGAGGACGGCGCCGGACCGTTCCTCGACGACGTCGTCGACCTCCTCTGCGCGCGGATGCACCTGACCGGCCCCGCCGAGCGCATGTGGGCCCGCGGCGCCGTGGGCTTCGTCCGCAGCTGCACCCTCGACTGGCTGGCCGATCCGCGTTCCGCCGACCACACCCAGACTGATCGCATCACCGCCCGCCTCGCCGCGTGGCTGTGGGCCTCACGGAAGGAAGACGCATGAACCGAGGCAAGACACCGCTGACCATCGACACGGCCGTGCTGCGGGACGTGGTCGACGGCGAATGGGCCGAGGCCCGCCGCCGGATCCGCGACCTCACGACCGATTCCACCCTCCACCTCCCCGCGGAGGGGACGCTCGAGGAGCTGCGCGCCGCGACGACGGCGGCGGTCGCACCCGTCGCGGCCTCGGGCCTCACCCGCCTGGCGCTGCCGGTCGAGGAGGGCGGCACGGGCCGCCATGCGGAGTACATCGCGGGCTTCGAGGAGCTCGTCACCGCCTCCCCCAGCCTGCAGATCAAGGCGGGCGTGCAGTTCGGCCTGTTCGGCGGGGCGATCATGCACCTGGGCAACAGCGAGCAGCACGAGAAGTGGCTGCGGCCCGCCCTCGACGGCGAGCTCATGGGCAGCTTCGCGATGACGGAGATCGGCCACGGCTCCGATGTCGCCGAGGTCGGCACGACCGCCACCTACGACGTCGAGGCCCGCGAGTTCGTCGTCCACACGCCGTTCCGCGCCGCGACGAAGGAGTACATCGGCAACGCGGCACGCGATGCGCGGGCGGCCGTCGTCTTCGCGCAGCTCATCACGCGGGACGTCAACCACGGCGTCCACGCCTTCTTCGTCCCGGTCCGCGATGAGGCGGGTGAACCCCTGCCGGGCATCACGATCGAGGATGACGGCAAGAAGGGCGGCCTGCTGGGCGTCGACAACGGCCGGTTCGCGTTCGACCAGGTGCGGATCCCGCGGGGCAACCTCCTGACCCGCTACGGCTCCGTCGCCGCGGACGGAGAGTACTCCTCCCCCATCGAGTCGCCCGGACGGCGCTTCTTCACGATGCTCGGCACGCTCGTGCAGGGTCGCGTCTCGCTGGACGGGGCGGCCGTCGTCGCCTCGAAGCTGGCACTCGACATCGCCGTGCGGTACGCGCACGACCGCCGCCAGTTCACCTCGACGTCGCCGGTCGAGGAGACGCGTCTCATCGACTACCAGCGCCACCAGCGCCGGCTCATGCCCCTCATCGCGCAGACGTACGCGGATGCGATCTCGCACGACACGCTGCTGCACACCTTCGATGCGGTGTTCTCCGGCGACGACACGACGCCGGAGGGGCAGGAGCTGCTCGAGACGCAGGCGGCGGGCTTCAAGGCCCTGACGACCTGGAACGCGCTCGACACGATCCAGGAGGCGCGCGAGGCATGCGGCGGTGCCGGCTTCATGGCGGAGAACCGCCTCGTGGGCCTGCACGCGGACATGGACGTCTACGTGACCTTCGAGGGTGACAACACCGTCCTGCTGCAGCTCGTGGGCAAGCGCCTGCTGACCGACTACGCCCGGGAGCTCAAGGACATCGACTTCGGTGGTGCCGCACGGCTCATCGGCGCGCAGGCCGCGGAGCACACGCTGTACCGCACGGGCGTCGCGAACCTGGGACGGGCGATCGGTGACCTCGTCACCGCTTCCGTCAACGACAAGCGGGTGCGGTCCGGCAAGGTCCAGGAGGCGCTCCTGCGCGACCGCGTCGAGACGATGGTCGCGACCGTCGCACAGGCGCTGCGCCCGGCGCAGTCGAAGGACAAGGCCTCGGGCGCGCGCCTGTTCAACGAGAACCAGAACGAGCTCATCGAGGCCGCGATCGCCTACATCGAGCTCCTCAAGTGGCAGGGCCTCAACGCGGAGATGCACCGCATCGAGGACGAGGGGAACCATCCGGAGGAGGCGAAGGCGATGCGACGCCTGCGCGACCTCTTCGGCCTCACCCTCATCGAGCGCCACATGGGCTGGCACCTCATGCACGGCCGCCTGCCGATGGCTCGGGCTCGCCAGGTGGGCCCCGCGATCGACGCGCTGTGCGCGAAGCTCGCGCAGAACTCGCTCGACCTGGTCGACGCGTTCGGATACGGGCCGGAGCACCGGCGCGCGCCCATCGCGGACGGCGCCGAGGCCCAGCGCCAGGACGAGGCCCGCGCCTACTACCGCGCGGCGCGGGCCCGGTCCGACTGGCCGGCCGATGAGAAGGAGCTCAGGAAGCGAGCAGCTCGCCGATGAGTGCGGCGACCTGATCGGCCTCGGTCAGGAAGCCGTCGTGGCCCGCCCAGCTGGTGATCGTCCGGAAGGAGGTCCCAGCGGGCAGGCTGTCGGCGAGCAGGCGCACCTGCGCGGGGGTGTAGAGGCGGTCGCTCGAGACCGCGGCGACGAGGAAGCTGCCGCCCGCCCCCGCCAGCGCTCTGCGCAGGTCCTGTGAACGGCCTCGGCGGACGTCGTGGTCCATGAGCGCCCGAGACAGGGTCACGTACGAGTCCGCGTCGAAGCGGCCCATGAGCTTCCCGGCCTGGTGATCGAGGTAGCTCTGGATCGCGTAGTAGCGGTCCCCCGGCTCCTCCGCCGGCCGGTCGGTGCTCTGCTGCCGTGCACCGAACCGGTGGTTGAGCTCTGCGTCCGCACGGTAGGTGAGGTGCGCGATCTGGCGGGCGATGCCGAGGCCCCGCACCGGATCTGTCCGGATCGCCTCGACCTGGATGTGGCCCCAGGCGATCTGGTCCGCATCGGAGAACGCGGGGGCGGCGAAGATCCCGGAGCGCGCGACCCGGTCGGGGGCGAGCAGTGCGGTCTCCAGCGCGCGGGCCCCGCCCATCGATCCGCCCAGCACGGCCTGCCACCGGTCGATGCCCAGGAGGTCGGCCAGCAGCAGCTCCGCCTGCACGGTGTCGCGGATCGAGATGCGGGGGAAGTCCGCGCCCCACGGCGACCCGTCCGGGCCGGGGGTGAGCGGTCCCGTCGATCCCGAGCAGCCGCCCAGCACGTTCGCGCACACGACGAACCAGCGGTCCGTGTCGAGCGGGCGGCCGGGGCCGATGAGCCCGGGCCACCACTCGTGCGCGTGCGAATCGCCCGTGAGCGCGTGCTCGAGCAGGATCGCGTTGTCCGCCTGCGGCGACAGGGTGCCGTACGTGTCGTACGTGAGGACGACCTCGGGCAGCACGACCCCCGTCTCGAGGGTGAGCGGGCCCAGCTGCGCCGTCGTCGACCGGTGTGTGGCCGCGGGTGCCTCCGCCGTCACGGGACCTCCTGTCACGAAGCCACCCGGGCGGCGGCTGCGAAGCCCTTCTCGAGATCCGCGAGGATGTCCTCGATGCCCTCGAGCCCCACCGCGAGGCGGACGAAGCCCTGGCTCACGCCGGCCTTCGCGAGCGCGTCGCCGTCGAGCTGCGAGTGCGTCGTCGAGGCCGGGTGGATGACGAGGGAGCGGACGTCGCCGATGTTCGCGACGTGCGAGTGGAGCTCGAGCGCATCGACGAACGCGACCGCGGCGTCGAAGCCGCCCGCGATGTCGAAGCCCAGGACCGAGCCCGCGCCCTTCGGCAGGTAGGTCTGCCCCAGCTCGTACCAGGGGCTGGAGGGGTGGCCCGCGAACTGGATCCGCTCCACCTGTGCGTGGCCGTCCAGGAAGTCGACGACCTTCTTCGCGTTCTCCACGTGGCGCTCGATGCGCAGGCTGAGCGTCTCGAGTCCCTGCGCGATGAGGAACGCGTTGAACGGCGAGGCGGCCGGACCCAGGTCGCGCAGGAGCTGGACGCGGATCTTGATGCCGTACGAGACGTTCGCTCCGAAGGCGGAGTCCGGCCCCAGATCACGGGCGTACACGAGGCCGTTGTAGGACTCGTCCGGCTCGTTGAAGCCCGGGAAGCGCGCGGGGTCCTGGCTGTAGTCGAAGCGGCCGGAGTCCACGATGACGCCGGCGATCGAGGTGCCGTGGCCGCCCAGGAACTTCGTGGCGGAGTGGACGACGACGTCTGCGCCGTGCTCGATCGGGCGGACGAGGTACGGCGTCGCCATCGTGTTGTCGACGATGAGCGGCACGCCGGCTCCGTGCGCGAGGTCCGCGACCGTGCGGATGTCGAGGACCTCCGAGCGGGGGTTGGCGATGGACTCCGCGAAGAACAGCTTCGTGTTGTCGCGGACTGCGTCCTTCCACGCCTGCGGATCGCTCGCGTCGACGAACGTGGTCTCGATGCCCAGCTTGGGCAGTGTGACCGCGAAGAGGTTGTAGGTGCCGCCGTAGAGGCTGGCGCTCGCGACGATGTGATCGCCCGCGCCCGCGACGTTGAGGATCGCGAGGAACTCCGCGGACTGGCCGGAGGAGACGAGCACTGCTCCGACGCCGCCCTCGAGGGCTGCCACGCGGGCCTCGACGGCCTCGTTCGTGGGGTTGCCCAGACGGGTGTAGATGGGCCCCAGCTCCGCGAGCGCGAAGCGGTCCGCGGCGGTCTTCTGCGAGTCGAAGACGAAGGAGGTGGTCTGGTAGATCGGGAGCGCGCGGGCACCGGTCTGGGAGTCGGGCTCCTGGCCGGCGTGGATCTGGAGTGTCTCGAACGCTGTCATGGGAGCTCCTTCGCGGATGACGGGATCACGACTCGATGACGGGGTCACGACTCATCGTGGCCGACGGGGGCGGGCCCCGCCCGTCCTGCGTCACGAATCGTCATACTTCTGGTGGGAGTGCGTCACCATCCGTCACTGGAAGTCACGAGCACGCGGAGCGATGTCCGTCGCGATGGGCACGAGCCGGTGCGCGTAGAGGCTCACGACCGCCTCCCCGGGCGATCCGTCGGGACGATCGGCCCCCATCGCCCGCTGGATGCGGCCGGTCACCGCGAGCACGTTCTTCGTGAGCGCGATCGACCGGTGGCGCTGCATGAGACCGGGCGAGCACACGACGTTGAGCATCCCGAACTCGTCCTCGAGGTTGAAGAACGTGATCCCGTCCGCGGTCGACGGCCGCTGCCGGTGGGTGACGATGCCGGCGATCGTCACGCGGACCCCGTCACTCGCCGCGCCTGCGTCGCGTGTCGATCCGTACCCGCGGGCGCGCAGGGACTCGCGCAGGACCTCGGTGGGGTACCCCTCGACCGTCACGCCGGTCGCCCACAGCTCCGCGAGGGTCGTCTCGAAGGCATCCATGCCGGGCAGCGCGGGGGCGGTCTCCGGTCCCGAGGTCCCGGGCAGCGTCGCCGGTGATGCACCCGACTGCCCGCCGGCCACCCAGAGCGCCTGCCGGCGCTCGAGTCCCAGCGAGGCGAACGCGCCCGCGGTCGCGAGTCCCTCGAGCGCGCGGGCCGGCAGGCCGGTGCGCTGCGCGAGGTCGCCCACGGAGGAGAAGGGGCCGTCCGCGCGTGCGGTGACGACGGCCTCGGCGCCGTCCTCCCCCAGATCGCGCACGGAGGCGAGCCCCACGCGGATCGCGAGCCCGCCCGCGGCGTCGGGCCAGCCCCCGCCGGACTCGGGGTCCGGCTCGAGGTCCGCGAGCACCCTCGACGCATTCACGTCGACGGGTCGGACGCCCACGCCGTGGCGGCGGGCATCGGCCAGCAGCGACTGCGGGGAGTAGAAGCCCATGGGCTGGGCGCGCAGCAGCCCCGCGGTGAACGCCGCGTGGTGATGGCGCTTGAGCCAGGCGGAGTCGTACACGAGGTTCGCGAAGCTGATCGCGTGGGACTCGGGGAAGCCGTAGTTCGCGAAGGCCGCGATCTTGTCGAAGATCCGCTGTGCGATGGACTCCTCCACGCCGCGGGCCGCAGCACCGGCGAGGAAGCGCTCGGAGAGCCTGCGCATGCGCTCCTGCGAGCGCCGCGCGCCCATCGCGCGGCGCAGCTCGTCCGCATCCGCACCTGAGAACCCGCCCACATCCATCGCCATCTGCATGAGCTGCTCCTGGAACAGGGGCACGCCCAGCGTCTTCTCGAGGCTGCGGCGCAGCAGCGGGTGGAGGTACGTGACCTCCTCCTTCTGCTGCCGCCGGCGGATGTAGGGATGGACGGAGCCGCCCTGGATGGGGCCCGGGCGGATGAGCGCGACCTGGACGGCCAGATCGTAGAAGTTGCGCGGGGCCAGCCGAGGCAGCGTGCCGATCTGGGCGCGGGACTCGACCTGGAAGACCCCCACCGCGTCCGCGGCGCACAGCATGTCGAAGACGGCCGGGTCCTCCTGCGGGATCTCTGCCCGGTCGATCCGCTTGCCCGTGTGCCGGGCGATGAGGTCGACCATCTCGTGCAGCGCCGTCAGCATGCCGAGCCCCAGCAGGTCGAACTTCACGAGGTCCATCGCGGCGCAGTCGTCCTTGTCCCACTGGACGACGGTGCGGTCCTTCATCGTGGCGGGCTCGATCGGGACGACCTCGCCGATCGGCCGGTCCGCGAGGATCATGCCGCCGGAGTGGATGCCCAGGTGCCGGGGCGTGTCGAGGAGGTTCGAGGCCGCGGCGAGGACCGGTGCCGGCACGCCGCTGTCCTCGGCCGAGGGCAGGCTGCCCCAGCGGTGGAGCCCCTTCGAGAACGCGTCCTGCTGGCCCGGGCCGTAGCCCAGCGCCGCGGCCGCATCGCGGACCGCCGACTTCGCCCGATAGGTGATGACGTTGGCCACCTGGGCCGCCCGGTCGCGCCCGTAGTGGTCGTAGACGTACTGGATGACCTCCTCGCGGCGACCGGACTCGATGTCGATGTCGATGTCCGGGTAGCCCGCGCGGTCCGGGGTGAGGAAGCGGTCGAACAGGAGGCCGAACCGCACCGCATCGACCGCGGTGATGCCCAGGACGTAGCAGACGGCCGAGTTCGCGGCCGATCCCCGCCCCTGGCAGAAGATGTCGTGGTCGCGGCAGTACCGGGCGATGTCCTGCACGATGAGGAAGTAGCCGCAGAAGCCCATCCCCTCGATCGTCTCGAGCTCGCGGTCGATCTGTGCCCACGCCTCCGGGGACACCGCTCGGGAGCCGTAGCGGTGCAGAGCGCCCGCGGCGACGAGATCGTGGAGGTGCGCGGATTCGGAGCGGCCCTCCGGGAGGGGCGCGGCCGGCAGGCGGGGTGCGGCGGCACGGAGGCTGAAGGCGGCCTCGGCGCTGATGCGCACCGACTGCGCGAGGGCCTCCCGGGGGAAGCGCGCGAGCATCTCGTCACCCGAGTGGATGCGTGCCGAGGCCGTGGGCGGCAGCCAGCCCGCCATCGCGTCGAGGCTGCGCCGGGAGCGCACGGCGGCGCGCACCTGGGCGTCGCGATGGCGGGCGCGGGTGGCGTAGTGCACCGCGTTCGTCGCGACCGCGGGCAGGCCGGTGCGCTCGGCGAGGTCGACGAGGTGGCGGATGCGCTCATCGTCGTCCGGCAGGCCGTGGCGGGTGAGCTCGACCGCGAGGTTGTCCGGACCGACCGCATCGCGCAGCCGGCTCAGCGCCGTGAGTCCTCCGTCCGGGTCCTGCGGGTCCGCGAGCGCCCGGGCGAGCGGCCCCTTCCGGCAGCCCGTCAGCAGCTGCCACGCGCCCGAGGTGCGGGCCTCCTCGTGCAGCTCCTCCGCATGGAAGACCGGCCGGTTCTTCTCCCCGCGCAGGTTCGCGCGGGTGATGGCCGCGGACAGGCGCCGGTACCCCTCGACGCCGCGGGCCAGCACGAGGAGGTGCTCCGCGTCCGGGTCGACCTGGCCGGGGATGCGCTCGGTGAGCCCGATCGACAGCTCTGAGCCGAACACGGTGGGTATGCCTGCTTCCGCGGCGGCCGCAGCGAAGCGGGGGGCGCCGTAGAGGCCGTTGTGATCGGTGAGCGCCAGACCGGCCAGTCCAGCCTCGACCGCGGTCTCCACGAGCTCCTCCGGCTCCGACGCGCCGTCGAGGAAGCTGAAGTCCGAATGGACGTGCAGCTCCGCATAGGGCGTCCCCGCGGGGACGCGAGCAGGCGTCGCTGGTTCCGCACCGGCCGGCACGATCCGGGAGGGACGGCCCCAGGAGCCGACCGAGACCGGACGATCGGCCGGTGCCGCACGGTCGGAGAGCCGGCGCTCGAGCTCCGACCAGGGAGTCCGCGGGTTGAAGCCGCTCATGCGTGCGCCCTCCTCATGCGTACTCCCCCACGAGCTGCCACTGGCCGTCCTCACGGCAGAGGAGGAAGGCCGCGCCGTCCTCGGCGAGCACTTGGAGGCGCACCCGCCGCTGCCGGAGTGCGGGATCCCACCAGCCGGTCTCGACCGGCCACGGCGACGAGTGGTCGACGATCCGGTGGGCGCCCGCCCCGGGGATCCGCAGGGTGGCGGGCGCGGAGTCCAGGCCCGTGGAGCGGGCGACGACCGGCGCACCCGCGGTGTCGAGCAGCTCCACCGGGGTGCGGAGGATGCGGACCGGGTGCGGCGCGGGGATCGCCCCGGGCCAGGGGGCCTCGGGGTCGCGATCCGGGCGCGGTGCCTGCTGCCAGGGTGTCCAGAGGTTCGTCTCCTGCGGGTCTCTGCCGCCCTGGAGGCCGGGGACCAGGACCGCGTCGAGGCCGAAGAGGCCCTGCAGGCGCTCGAGGCTGTGGGCCACCGCACCGCTGCTCCGGTCCAGGAGGCTGCGCTGGGTGGCGAGCGGTGTGGCGAGCTCTGCCGCGAGGAGAGTGAGGAGGGCGATGCCCTCGTCCGTGTCCGAGGTCGGGGCTGGATCCGAGGCCAGGGCTGGGTCCGAGGTCGGGACTGGGTTCGCGGCCTGTCCCGAGGTGCGCTTCGCTGCCGGCTGCGCTGTCAGCCAGCCCTCCGCCTGCCAGCGCGCGCGGTCGGCGACGCGGTTGTCCGACATGTCCTCGAGGCGCCACGTCCGCTCGCTCACCTGCCCGCCTGTCGCGGTGAGGCGGATCGTCACCTGCGTGCAGACGAGGGCGCGGCGGCGGACCTCCGTGAAGAGCTGGGCCGCGGCGGCGCGGGCCCGGAACGCGAGGACGTCGGTGCGTGGAGTCGGAGGATCCAGCGGCACCTCGACGACGAGGTCCTCCGCGCGGCTGTGATCGCGCAGACCGCGGTGCCCGCGGCCTCGGGCCAGGTCGCGCAGCCGCAGGCCCAGGGGTCCGAACCGGGTGCCGACGTCCGCCGGGTCGAGGTCCGCGAACGCGCCCAGGGTGCGCAGGCCCAGCCGCTCGAGCACGCTCACCAGATCGCTGAGGACGGAGGGCTCGAGGGTCTCGTCGAGGACGAGCGCCGCGTCGAGCGCGCGGGTGGGCTGCGCGGCCAGGAACTCCCCGGTGCGACCGGGCTCCACGCGCGTGGCGGTGCGCGCGGCCAGCAGGGCGGCGAAGGGCGTGTCCGCGATGCCAGGCAGGAACTCCCAGCCGGTGCGCTCCGTGAGGGCATTCAGGAGGTGCTCGACGGCGGCGCTCTCATCCGCATGGGTGTGCCGCAGCGAATCCGCCGGGATGCTCACGGCGCCGGGCCCCAGGACGGTGAAGCGGGCCACCGCGTCGTCCAGCGCCTGCGCGGCGGCCGCGAAGAGGCGCGCCTCCGTCTCTGCCTCCCGGGGTGCGAGGAGCAGCTCCGGGCAGCGCCCCCGCGCCGCGCGCACTGTCATGCCGGAGTCGACCCCGCGGGCACGTGCCGGTGCGTTGGCGGAGACCACACGGTTCGCGTGCATGACGGCGACCGGGGCGGTGGGAAGCGCATCCGCCGCCAGCGCCGCCGCGAGCGCGGACCAGTCGGGAACGATCAGGACGAGCACGCGCTGCGCCGCGGACCCGATCGGGGCCGCGGACTCGGCGGGGCCCTCACTCATGGCGGCGGACGAGCCGGAGCGTCCCCGCGGGGACGTCCTGAACCGCGACGGAGCCCTGCGGATCGGGCAGGATCAGGGTGTGCTCGCCCGTTCTGGCACTGTGCACCTGCAGAACGCGGCGGCGCAGGCGACCCGTGCCCGCGTGCGTGCCCTCCCAGGCCTCGCTGAGCACTGTCAGGTGCTCGGTGCTGCCGGGGAACGACGGCGCGGACGACCGGCGGACGGACGTGTGAGGAGCGGACGCATGAGGTGCGGACAAGCGAGGGGCTGACGAGCGGGTCCGGCCCAGGAGGATGAGCGTGGCCTGACTGTCCCGCAGCTTGGCGGCGATCCGCGCGCGCTCGCCTGCCGCAGCGTCGAATCCCGGATCGACGAGGATGACGTTGAACGACTCGATGAGGATCGAGGCGACGCGCATCCAGTCCTGCGCGGGCGTGTCGAGGCAGACGAAGCGCGGCAGATGCACCCCCAGGTCCCGCATCGCGGAGGCCGCAGGCTCTCCCAGCCCGATCCCCGCGCACCAGCCGCCGTCCTGCGTGGTCAGTGCGCAGCACGCCAGGGCCAGGGACAGGCCGGATCTGCCGCTCACCTGCACCACTTCTCCCCGCGGCAGGCCGCCGCGTGCGAAGAGACGGGAGAGCGCCGGGGATACCGCCCGCGGCTGGACCCGATCGACGAGGGAGCTCGCCGTCGGGATGCCCAGGGACCGGCTCAGCCGCTGGCTGAGAGCCCGCGCGTCCTCGACCGCCTGGGCGGAGGCGGAGACGGGACTGGGCGCTGCGGACATGCCTCCAGTATCGAACATGCGTTCGAATACGGCAAGTGCGCTGGTGTCACGCACAGTCGCCCTCGGGCGGGTGGACGTCACCCCTCCGGAGGCGCTCACGGAGGGTGGCCTCGGCGTCGAAGAGCCAGGTGACCCCGGCATCCAGAGTGAAACCCCAGCCGCCTTCCTCGGTCACGATCTCGGGCTCCTGCGGGCTCAGGCGCGCACCGGGAAGTCCCAGCACGAGCGGTCGGGTGAGAGCCCCGTCCGCGTCCGGGTCGGAGCCGACGACGGGCGCCTCGAGTGCATCGGGATCCCCCGGTCGGATGAGGACCCCCTCCTCCGTGTGGAACGCGAAGCCCGTGCCCGCACGGAGTGCGCCGGCGAATCGCTCCCCCGACCGGGTGATCCGCAGTCGGCTCTCATGGACCGCGATGTGATGCGAGCGGCAGAGCAGCAGCATGTTGTCCAGATCCGTGGGGCCACCCTCGCTCCACATACGGATGTGGTGAGCCTCGAGGTTGGCACGGCGGGCGCAGGAGGGGAACTGGCAGTGGAGGTCCCGTGCGGACAGCGCCAGCTTCTGCTGCGGCGAGGCCAGGCGGCGCGAGCGCCCCAGGGCCAGAACGTCGCCGCTGTCGTCGATGAGAGCTCCCATCAGCGCTCCCCCGCAGGCCAGGCGGGCGGCGGTGGCCCCCGTGATCGGCCCCCTGTCGGCCGTGTGACAGCGCTCCGGGCGCGGCGCTCCGGCCTCAGCGCTGTCGTGCACGTGAGCGCCACTGGCGGCGGCGAGCACCTCGGGTGAGACATGCACCACGAGGGTGGCACGCGCGGAGCTCACCGACCCGCCCGACCCCGTGCCGTCCCGGTGTGCCCGCACGAGCTGCAGCAGTGCGTCCACCCGGTTCGCGGGTCCGCCATCGGAACTGGTGGCGTCGCAGAGCGCATCGAGCGCGGCCAGGAGCTCGAGTGCCTCGGCCTCCGGCAGATCGAGGATGAGCCGGGCGCGCCCGGACTGCTGCTGCGAGAGGTGCAGAGAGTCCTGCTCCAGACGGGCCGGAAGCTGCACGGCGGCGATCGCGCTCGCCCGCGCGCTCTCCTCCGGGCTCGCTTCGGCATCCTCCGAGCTCACCGCGGCGACCTCCTCTCCTGCGTCCTCCCCGGCCGTCTCCCCACTCGCCTCCGAGGGCCGCGGCCCCACAAGGGCATCGAGCATCTCGTCCGTGTCCGCTGGATCCACGCGCCGGTAGGCGGAGACCATCGCCGAGATCTGCGAGGCAGTCGCTCGCCGGGTGATGCCTGCGGCCTCCTCATCGTCGATGCGACCGGCCAGCCGCGTGATCTCACGGGCCTTGCTGAACGAGATCCGCCCCGTGGACAGCAGCTGCGCGACCTGCGGCATCTCCCGCAGCCCGCGCATGACCCGGACGTGCTCACGGGCGGTGTGCGGATCCATCTCGCAGACGAAGGCCACCCACTGCACCAGGGTGCGCACGCCGATCCAGTGCGCCCAGGCCTCGGTCCGATCGATCCGGTCCAGCAGGGTCAGGAACGTCGCCTGCTGTCGTGCGATGCTGCCGGCGAGCCTGCGCATCCGATCCGCGACCACCTGCGCCTCGTGCACATCGAGAGCGTCGTCGCTGGCGCTGCCGTCACGAGCGCTGTCATCGCGAGCACTGCCGTCGCGGGTGCTGTCCTGAGTCATGGCATCCTCCTGGATCCTCGCGGGTGAGCGGCGACTCCTGATCCGGAGCTCCGTCGACCCGTCCTCGTACCGGCACACTAGGACGAGGCACGGACACAGAGGACACATCAGCATCCATCAGGCGTGAGTGATCAGCACTCAAGACTGATATTCCGATCGAACAGATGCCGCATGCTCAGCGGACATATCGAGCGGGCGGGCGTCCCCGCGGGGACGCCCGCGGCGTAGGCTGAGAGCCCTATGAAGGACTTGAGCATCGTCTTCCACACGCCGGAGATCCCCGGCAACACCGGCAACGCCATCCGCCTCGCGGCGGTGACCGGCGCGCACCTGCACCTCATCGAGCCCCTGGGGTTCGACCTGACCGACGCGAAGCTGCGGCGTGCGGGGCTCGACTATCACGATCTCGCGCATGTGACGGTGCATCCCTCGCTCGAGGACGCCTGGCAGACGCTGGGCGACCGGCGGGTCATCGCGTTCACGACCCACGCGCAGACGAGCTTCGCGGACGTCGAGTACCGATCCGGCGACGTCCTGCTGTTCGGCCGGGAGTCGACGGGGCTGCCGGATGAGGTGGTCGCGGACCCGCACGTCGATCTGGACGTGCGGATCCCCATGCTCCCCTCGCGCCGCTCGCTGAATCTGGCGAACTCCGCCTCGATCGCCGTGTACGAGGCCTGGCGCCAGCACGGGTATCCGGGCGGATCCTGACTCACGACACTGAGCGATATGATCGGCACCACGCTGTCGACCGCTGATCGCCACCTGCCGACCGCGTCCAACCGTTTCCGACACCACGAGTGAGGACACCCCGCATGACAGACTCCCCTGGCACGACCGGCACCGGCACCCCCGTGCCCCGCGTCCTCACGATCGCGGGATCCGACGTGTCCGGCGGCGCGGGTCTCGAGGCCGACCTCAAGATGTTCAGCGAGTACGGTGCGTTCGGCACTGCCGTCGTCACCTGCATCGTCACCTTCGACCCGGCCGCGAACTTCCAGCACGACATCGCGTTCATCGACACGGACGTCATCACGCGTCAGCTCGAGTCCACGCTCGCGGTCCACGAGTTCTCCGTCCTCAAGTCCGGGATGCTGGGCTCCGTGGACTCCGCCCTGGCGCTCGCCGCCGCGCTGCGCGAGAACCACCTCCCGTACGTCTTCGACCCGGTCCTGGTCTGCAAGGGCAGCGGCACGATGGTCGACCTCAAGGACCTCTTCGTCGAGAACCTGGTGCCCCTGGCGACCGTCATCACGCCCAACCTCGAGGAGGCGGCGACCCTGACCGGCCGTGAGCCGATCCAGTCGGTCGACGGCATGATCGGCGCCGCTCGCGACATCCGCGCGATGGGCGCGGACCACGTCGTCGTGAAGGGCGGTGCGCGTCTGGCCGGTCCGGACGCGATCGACGTCCTCATCGAGTCGACGGCGAACGGCGACCGGCTCACCGTCCTCAGCACGCCCAAGGCACACGACCGGATGGTGAATGGCGCGGGCTGCTCGTTCGCCTCGGCGATCGCGGCAGGGCTCGCCACGGGGGCGGATGTCCTCGAGGCGGTCCGCGGCGCGAAGCTGCGGGTGGCGCACGGCATCGCCGCGTCCCTGCCGAACGCGACCGGCGTCGACTCGCTCTTCCACCCGGCCGCTCGCGTCCAGCCTCTCGAGGGCCTGTCCGTCACCGTCGAGGAGCGCACGCTGGACAGCTGAGCGCACGCAGGACGACGGAGTCAGCCAGACGACTGAGTCAACCAGATGGCACGTCGCCTGAATGCACTGCGGGCCCGGACACCCTCGTGAGGAGGGATCCGGGCCCGCAGTCGTGAAGGACTGCTCGCTCAGCCGCGGCGGCCGAAGCCCTTGTAGCGGTCCTTGAACTTCTCCACGCGGCCGGCGGAGTCGAGGATGCGCTGCTTGCCCGTGTAGAACGGGTGCGACGCGGACGAGATCTCGACGTCGATGACGGGGTACGTGTTGCCGTCCTCCCACTCGATGGTCTTGTCGCTCGTGGCGGTCGACCGGGTGAGGAACTTGGTGCCGGATGCGAGGTCGTTGAAGACGATCTCGCGGTACTCCGGGTGGATGTCCTTCTTCATGCTGAGTCCTTTGCTGTGAATTCTGATCAGGCGCCTGATGCGGCCGAAACCGCCTGCCAGTGCCCGAATTCCGCGTGGTCCACGACCGACATGGAGGCCTGGCCCCGGGTGGGGCCGCGCGCGGACCGACTCACCATTCTACACACCCAGCAGGTAGTCCAGGAGCAGCTCGTAGTGCTGCGGCAGCACGTTGTCGTCCAGCGGGATCGCGATCTCGATCTGCCCCTGCGCCTCGCCCACGAACAGGGCCGGGTCGTTGCAGTCCGCGAAGCCCGCCGTGCGCAGCCCCGCGCTGCCGGCCGCACCCGCCCAGCCGTGGTCGGCCACGACCAGATCCGGACCGCCGAGGCCGTCGTCACCCAGCCGTGCCAGGAGCGTCTGCATGGGCTCGGCATAGTGAGTGTGCGGCACTCCCCCGTGCTGATGCCAGACGTGGACGCCGTCCATCCGTCGCACGTCGCCTCCCAGCGGTGCCTCCGCCGGCAGGTCCACTGCGACCGGCGCGGGACTCGTCGTCACGTCGACGCCCACGACCTCCGCCCCGTTCGCCGCCGCCCACCGGGCCATCGCCTGGTGCACGGGCAGCAGGCCCGCCGGGTGCCCGGTCGCGAAGAGGATGCGGCCTGCGGCCTCGGTCACCTCATGGAGGGCCGTCCGCAGCCGGTCGAGCCCGTCGATGCACATCTGCGCGGAGATCGTGTCGACACCCTCGACGAACGAGCGATCCCCACTGATGCCCACGCGCTCGACCATGAGGTCGAAGACGGACTCCTCCGACCATTCGCGCGTGAGCGGGATCCCGAAGTCGAACTGCCGCTCCTGGCGCAGGAACCGTCCGATGTGCTCGAGGTTGTTCTCGCGCGGCGTCGCGACCCGGCCGGTGATTCCGGTCGCATCGAGGTGTGCGGCGAGCTGGTCACGGGAGGGCCGTGTGCGCGTCTCCATGGTGGCTCCTCTCATCAGCCGAAACTCAGTATTCGAGGCTCATCAGTCGATCTGCAGGGCGTAGCACGCGACGGCGGTCGCGGCGGCGACGTTGAGCGAGTCGACCGCGTGCGACATGGGGATGAGGACGGTCGCGTCCGCCTCCGCGATCGTCGACTGCCGCAGTCCGTCGCCTTCAGTGCCCATGACGAGCGCGACCCGCTCGGGAGCGGAAGCCGCGAAGTCGCGCAGGGTGACGCTGTCGTCCTCGAGCGCCAGGGCGGCGACGGTGAAGCCCTGGGCCCGCAGCGTCCGCAGTCCGTCCGGCCACTGCGTGAAGCGCGCCCACGGCACCTGGAAGACGGTGCCCATCGACACCCGGATCGAGCGCCGATACAGCGGATCTGCGCAGGACGGCGACAGCAGCACCGCGTCGACGCCCAGACCGGCGGCGGAGCGGAAGATGGCCCCCAGATTCGTGTGGTCGACGACGTCCTCGACCACGACGACCCGGCCGGCGCCCGCGACCGCGTCCGCGACGTCCTGCGGTTGGGGCCTGCGCATCGAGGCGAGTGCGCCCCGATGGACGTGGAACCCGGCGAGTGCATCGACCCGCTCCTGGCTGCCCAGCAGGATCGGGGCCTCGGACGCGAGGTCCCCGCCCAGGCGATCGGCCAGGCGCACGAACCAGTCCCGCGACATGAGGAACGACCGCGGGACGTGACCGGCCCGCAGCGCGCGGTCGATGATCTTCGTCGACTCCGCGATGTAGAGGCCGTGCTCGGCCTCGAGCGACGTGCGCAGCCGCACATCGGTGAGGTCGCGGTAGTCGACCAGCAGGTCACCCGCAGCACCATCCGCGCCCGCAGCACCGTCCGCCTCATCGAGATGCAGCAATCGCGCGAGATCGATGCCGTGCTCGGCCGCCGCAGCGAGCAGCTGTTCGATGGTGGGCTCGGGCCTCCGGGGAGTGTTCATCGAG
>DWZY01000285.1 GCA_019117325.1 Candidatus Brevibacterium intestinigallinarum | reverse complement strand
AGGACTTCATGATCCAGGGCGGCTGCCCGCTGGGCACCGGCACCGGCGGCCCCGGCTACACCTTCGACGACGAGATCCACCCGGAGCTCCAGTTCGATCGCCCGTACCTGCTGGCGATGGCGAATGCCGGCATCCGCGGCGGCAAGGGCACGAACGGCTCGCAGTTCTTCATCTCGACCGTCCCCACCCCGTGGCTCAACGGCAAGCACACGATCTTCGGCGAGGTCGTCGACGAGGACTCGAAGAAGGTCGTCGACGCGATCGAGGCCGCGCCCACCGGTGCGATGGACCGCCCGCAGGAGCCCATCGTCATGGAGTCCGTGGAGATCATCGAGGGGTGACACCACCCGCTCAGCCTCCCGCCAGACGGCGCCGTCCCGCGCTGCTGGCGGGAGCTCCCGTCACACAGGCCATCGTCATCACGACGGTGGCCTGTTGGCTTGTCGACCTCATCCCGGGCGTCCAGCTGGGCCTGCTCCTGGGGTTTTCGCCGATGCTGTCCGCGACGGAGCCCTGGCGCGCGCTCACGGTCATGCTCGTCCACGCGGACGTCATGCACCTGCTCTTCAACATGATCGGCGTCCTGCTGTTCGGCGGTTTCGTCGAGCGGGCGCTGGGGCACGCGCGGTACCTGCTCGTCTACGTGCTGTCCGGTCTGGGCGGGTCCGCTGCAGTGCTGCTGCTGTCCGCCCCGTTCGATCCCAGCTGGTATTCGCTGCATGTGGGCGCCTCGGGTGCGCTGTTCGGTCTTCTGGGTGTCGTCCTCACGCCCACCCGGGCCCTCGACCGGAACTGGGGCGGTGCGGCCGTGTTCCTCGTCATCAACGTGATCTACGGCTTCGTGGCCCCGGGCATCTCGTGGGAGTCCCACGCGGGCGGTCTGGTCGTGGGCTTCGCCCTGGGATGTGCGGCCCTGCTGCCGGGCCTGCGGTCGCGGCTCTGGTTCTGGATCGCCGCCGGCATCCTCGTCGCGACGATGGTCCTGGCAGCGATGCCGGGTCTGCGGGCATCCGCGCTCATGGCGGGATGACAACGCCCGCGGCTGGCTGACCCGCCTGCCATGACCGGGGTTCACGTCCCCTATCGTGTGCGCTGAGGAGCCGCCCTCGCACCGATGAAGGAGTACCGATGACGCACGACGCGCCCGCAGTCCCCAGCGCCTCCCGGACCGCGCAGGACTATCCGGTCAGCGCCATCCGGACGGTCTCGGAACGGGCCGCTGTGATCGACGGAGTTGCGATCCTGACTCTGGGCGAACCGGACTTCGACACCCCTCCCCACGTCATCGAGGCGGCGATCGACTCGATGCGCGCGGGTGAGACCCGCTACACCCCCAACGCGGGGATCCCGGAGCTGCGCGAGGCCATCGCACAGGTCTACACGCAGCGGTGGGGTCGCGAGGTCGGACCGGAAAACGTGGTGGTGACCGTGGGCGGGCAGGAGGGGATGTTCCTCGCGCTGCGCACCGCGGTGGATGCGGGCGACGACGTGCTCGTGACGGACCCCGCGTATGCGAACTACAAGGGGCAGATCCACCTCATGGGTGCGAACGCCGTCGACGTGCCGCTCACGGAGGACAACGGCTTCATCGTGACCGCCGCGCAGGTGGAGGCCGCGCTGACGCCCCGCACCCGGGCCCTCATGCTCAACTCGCCGGCCAACCCGCTGGGCGCGGTCGTGCCGGAGGAGGAGCTGGTCGCGATCGCGGAGCTCGCCCGGAAGCACGACTTCATCGTCATCTCCGACGAGGTCTACGAGCACATCGTCCACGACGGGGTCCGCCACGTCTCGATCGCACAGGCGGTCCCGGACTTCCAGCACGTCCTCATGGTGGGCTCGCTGTCGAAGTCGTACGCGATGACCGGCTGGCGGGTGGGCTACATCATCGGGCCGGAGCACCTGCTGGCGACGACGATCGTCATGAAGGAGGGCGTCACCTCCTGCTCGCCCGCGTTCGTGCAGAAGGCGGCGGTCGCCGCACTGACCGGACCGCAGGATGCGCTCACGGCGATGATCGCCACCTACCGCTCGCGCAGGGACCTCATCGTCGACGGCCTCTCCGCGATCCCGGGCGTCACGTGCACGGGGGCGGACGGTGCGTTCTACGTGTTCGCGGACATCAGCGCCTCAGGACTCACGAGCGATGCGTTCGTGGAGCGGCTGCTGGTCGACCATCGGGTCGCGGTGATACCGGGGACCGCCTTCGGGGCGCACGGCGAGGGCTTCGTCCGGCTGTCCTACGCGGCGGACGAGGAGACGATCCGGCGGGGGATCGACGGGATCGCGGAGCTCATGGCGTCTGCGCGCGACTGAGTCGCCGGACGCGACCGGGCCTCCGTGCGCGACCGGGTCTTCACACGATCGATCGCTGCGCTGAGGGGTGCACTGATCGACTCTGCGCTGCAGCGCAGGCAGGTTGTCCCCAGCGTTGTCCACAGCCGTGGATAGAACGACAACGATGTGATTCCGCTGGTCACGAAGGTATTTCGAAGAGCGGAATCCTGCGATGCGCGGACATCCGGTCAGGTGTGTGGATACTCAACTCCCCTTGCGCGGGGTGTTGGGGCCCAGCAGCCGGGCCGCCAGTCCCAGGAAGTACTGCGTGATGTAGCCGATCCCCAGCGCGAACACGATCGTGCCCACGCCGAACGTGCCGCCCAGCACCACGCCCACGATGAGCACGCTGATCTCCACGATGAGGCGCATCGCCCAGACGGGCCGGCCGGTGCGCTCGACGAGGCCTGTCATGAGGCCGTCGCGCGGGCCCGGTCCGAAGCTGGGGATGATGTAGAGGACCGTCGCGATGCCGTTGAGTACGATCCCGCACACCAGCAGGATGATCCGCACCGCCATCGAGTCCTGGTCCGGGACGACCGCCATCGTGAGGTCCATGAAGACGCCCACGAGGATCGCGTTCGACACGGTGCCCAGTCCGGGGCGCTGCCGCAGCGGGATCCACAGCAGCAGGATGAGGAACGACACGATGATCGCGACGACCCCCACGGAGATGGGGATGCCGATCGCATCCAGTCGCAGTGCGGCGCCCTCGTGGAGGACGTCCCACGGGAAGTTGCCCAGGCGCGACTCGATGACGAGCCCCGCGGACATGCCGAAGAGGAAGAGCCCGCCGTAGAGGCTGAGGAGCCGGATCCAGAGGGGGTGCCCGCCCAGCAGCTTGAAGTCCGCTGCCATCGTCAGCCGCGCCGTGGTGTCGCGGAGTCGGCGACCGGCAGGCGCGTCACCGCCATCTGGTCGACATCACGAGACCCGCGACGAGGATCGCGAAGCCCACACCCAGGTTCCAGTAGCCCCACGCCTCGACGGGCAGCGAGCCGCTGGACAGGTAGAAGGTCACCAGCCACGCCAGCCCCACCAGCAGGACCGTCACCATCGTGGGGACGAACCAGCGTCCGTTGGGCTTGATGGTCTGCGCGCCGGGCGTGCTCGTGTACGACGCGGTCTTGCGCGTCGAGGCGCGCTTCGCGGGATTGCCGGACTTCGCGTCCTTCTTCGAGGAGCCCTTCGCGCTGTCCTTCGTCGAGGAGTCGGTCGAGTCCGCGGCCTTCCGATTGCGGCCCGCGGGCTTCTTCGCGGCGGCGGTGTCCTTGCCCTTCGCGGAGGACTTCGCAGAGTCCTTCGACGTCGAGGAGTCCTTTTTCGCGGAGTCCTTCGTGGGGGCCGCGGCCGCCGCGGCGGAGTCCTCGTCGGTGTCATCGGAGCCTGTTGCGTCGTCGACGATCAGCTCGTCCTCGTCCAGCACGACTTCCTCCACATCGGAGGTGCCGTCGGAGACCACGGTGACGTCGACCTCGGCGGCGGTGTCCGCATCCACAGCATCCGTCCCGACGGCGTCGTCCTGGGCGTCCGTGACGGGGGAGTCCGGCTGTGCGTCGGCCGCGTCGGTCTGGCGCGTCCGGTTCGTGCGATTCGGCTTGGCCACGTCTCTCCTCGGGCGGTCGGCTGCAGTCCGACCGTAGTGCTGTCGCAGGTTCTGCCGCGCCAGAGCGACACTCTGGGCGATGATCATCGGTCAGTCTAGTCTTCCCTGCCCTGCACTGCGCACAGGCGCGGGCCGCGAGCGTCTATCATGAGCGAGGTGCCGCCCACCGGGGGAGTCCCCGGGTCCGCGGCGCGAGCATCGCCGTGCAGGGAGAACGCTGGAGGAACGACGGTGGATCAGCCGATGACGAGGCGCGAACGCCGCGAACGCGAGCGCGCCGCCGAGGCTGCCGCGCGCGCCCGCTCGGAGGGTGCGGCCGGATCTGCTCCGCAGCCCCCTCCCTCACCGACAGCGACCTCCCCGGCCCAGTCGGCCTCGACTCCGTCGGCCCCGCCGCCGGCGCAGTCCGCGCCTCCGCGATCCACGCAGCCCTCACCCCCTGCTCAGTCCCCGTCTCCCGAGGCCGCGCCCGGCTGGGGCGCCCCGCAGGCCTGGGGTGCCCCGCAGCAGCCCCAGCACTCGCGCCCCGTCATCCGGCCGGCCGAGCGGACGACGGCACGGGTGGGCTCCGGCCCCAGCCACCAGCCCGGCGGGCGCCAGCCCATCGGCAGCCAGCCCACCGGTGGCCACCCCACGGCCGCCCAGCCCGCCTCCGGCCGGCAGACGTTCCTCAGCCCTCCCACGGACCAGCCCACCCGGACCCAGCCGGCCGCGGGGGCGACGCAGGCACTGCCTGTGACGGCGGCCTCGGCAGCGGCATCCGCGCACGGCGGCGGTGCCAAGCGCACGAACCGGAAGCGGCAGGTCGAGTACGAGCCCCTGGGGCCGGTCCGCGGCACCATCCGCGCGTTCGGCGAGCTGTGCATCACCGCGGGCCTCATCCTCATCCTCTTCGTCGTGTGGCAGCTGTGGTGGACGGACATCGCGGCGAACAAGGACAACGAGGTGCTGGCGGACCAGCTCATCACCGAATGGCGGGACAACCCCGCCAACGAGCTGCCGGACGACCCGGACACCCCGTACGTGGCGGAGCCGGTCGATGAGAACTCGGGCTTCGGCATCATGTACGTGCCCCGCTTCGGCGAGGACTACTACCGCACGGTGGCCGAGGGCGTCTCCCTGGAGCCCGTCCTCAACCGCATGGGCGTGGGACGCTACCCCAGCTCCGCGATGCCGGGCGAGGTGGGCAACTTCGCGATCGCCGGTCACCGCGTCACGTACGGCAAGCCGCTCAACCAGATCCACCAGCTGCGGCCGGGCGATGAGATCGTCGTCCAGACCAGCGACGGGTTCTACACGTACACGTTCCGCAACTTCGAGATCGTCCTGCCGGACGCCACGGAGGTCCTCGCGGCCGTCCCCACCCTGCCGGAGTACAAGGGCAAGGACCGGATCATGACGCTCACCGCGTGCAACCCCATGTTCTCCGCCCGTGAGCGCTACATCGCCTACGCGGAGCTCACGGACTGGACGCCCGCCGGGGACGGAGCACCGGATTCGATCGCGGACACGTCCGCGTATGACAAGGTCGGAGGCGATGCCTGATGTACGCACTCCTGTGGCGCGCGCTGCCGGGACCCTGGATCGTCAAGTTCCTCATCTGCCTCGTGCTCATCGCGGCGACGGTCTACGTACTCATGGAGTACGTGTTCCCCGTCATCGCGGACTACATGCCGTTCAACGACGCGACCGTCGAGGAGGGCGGCTGATGCCCGCACGCATCCTGGTCATCGACAACTACGACAGCTTCGTCTACACGCTGGTCAGCTACGTCGAGGAGCTGGGCGCCACGACGACCGTCCTGCGGAACGATGCGGTCACCGACGCCGAGGCCGTGGTCCTGCTGGCTGACCACGACGGGGTCCTGCTGTCGCCGGGTCCCGGCGTGCCGTCCGAGTCCGGCGTCTGCCCCGCACTCATCCGGGCGGCGGCGGAATCGGGGACCGCGCTGTTCGGCGTGTGCCTGGGGCACCAGGCGCTGGGTGAGGTGTTCGGCGCGACTGTGTCGCACTCGCCGGTCCTCATGCACGGGAAGACCTCGCTCGTGGAGCACGAGGGGAAGAGCGTCTTCGCCGGGTGCCGCAGCCCGCTCGTCGCGACCCGCTACCACTCGCTGGCGATCGTCGACGACACGATCGACACGGACGTCTTCGAGGTGACCGCGCAGACCCGGGACGGCATCGTCATGGGCATCCAGCACCGCAGCGCGCCGCTGGCCGGCGTGCAGTTCCACCCCGAGTCCGTCCTCACCCAGGACGGCTACCTCATGGTGGGCAACTTCCTGGCAATGGCGGGAATGCCCGAGGCCGTGGAGGCCGCCCGCGGACGCACCCCGGTGGTCTCCGCGCAGGCGTGAGGCGGGGGCTGAGCCCTTGTCAGGGTGTCCGCGGTCCGGATACGGTGCGAGACACGTCATGCTGATCATCTGATCAATGCCCTGCGGGTGCGCGGTCCCGCGCGGTGAACCGGATGATCGGCGTGCAGCTGTCTCAGTGCCGAGACCCCTGACAGGGAGCCGACTCCATGACCCACCCGACGCATCAGTTCGCACCCCTCCACGAGATCCCGGGGTACCTCACGACGTTCCTGGACGAGCTGGACGCGTTCATCGATGCACAGATTCGCCCGCTCGAGGAGCAGGACGACAACATCCGCTTCTTCGACCACCGCCGTGAGGATGCGCGGACGGACTGGGACCGCGACGGACTGCCCAACCGGGAGTGGGAGGAGCTGCTCGCCGAGGCCCGGCGACGCGCGGATGCCGCCGGATTCTTCCGCTATCAGCTCCCGGAGGAGTACGGCGGACGGGGCGGGTCGATCTACGACATGGCGGTCATCCGCGAGTACCTCGCAGGCAAGGGCCTGGGGCTGCACAACGACCTGCAGAACGAGCACTCCGTCGTGGGCAACAACATCGGCCTCCTGCTCATGGTCGAGTACGGCTCGCCGGAGCAGCGCGCCGAGTGGATCGAGCCGCTGGCGGCAGGTGAGCGGTCACTGGCGTTCGGGATCACGGAGCCCGCGCACGGCTCGGATGCGACCCACATGGAGACGTCGGCCGTGCGGGACGGCGACGACTGGATCATCACGGGGGAGAAGACCTGGAACACGGGGATCCACACGGCGACCCACGATCTGGTCTTCGCCCGGACCTCCGGGGACGCCGGTGACGCCGAGGGGATCACCTGCTTCCTCGTCCCCACGGACTCCCCGGGGTTCGAGATCCAGGAGTTCCTCTGGACGTTCAACATGCCCACGGACCACGCGCACGTGCGGTTCACGGATCTGCGCGTGCCGGACTCCGCCGTGTTCGGCGAGGAGGGACGGGGTCTGCAGGTCGTCCAGCACTTCTTCAACGAGAACCGGATCCGCCAGGCCGCCGCGAGCCTGGGCGCTGCGCAGTACTGCATCGATCGCGCCGTGGCTTACGCGCGGGAGCGCCGGCCCTTCGGCAAGCCGCTGGCTGCGAACCAGGGCATCCAGTTCCCGCTCGTGGAACTCCAGACGGAGGCCGCGATGCTGCGGGCGCTCATCCGTCAGACCACGTGGGACATGGACACGAAGGGCGCGTTCTGGGCGTCCCAGCAGGTCTCGATGTGCAACTACCGGGCGAACCGCCTGTGCTGCGACGCGGCGGACCGGGCGATGCAGGTGTTCGGCGGCCTGGGCTACTCGCGCCACGAGCCGTTCGAGCACATCTACCGCCATCACCGTCGGTACCGGATCACCGAGGGTGCGGATGAGATCCAGATGCGCCGGGTCGCCGGCTACATGTTCGGCTTCATGAGCCAGCGCTCGCCCAAGGGAGTGGCGGAGGGCACCGCTGCGCGGGAGGCGCGGGCGTGACGCACACGGAGGCGGGTGCGGAAGAGCACTCGCACGTGCGCCGCCTCATCGCCGCGGTCCTGGACGGCGCGGAGGTCACCGACGTGCGTGCGGTGACCGCGGGGGCGAGCAAGACGATCGAGATCATCGAGGTCGCCCGCGATGGGGACGGGACCCCGATCGACGCGGAACAGGCGCTCTCCCCGGACACCCCGGACACCCCGGAC
>DWZY01000026.1 GCA_019117325.1 Candidatus Brevibacterium intestinigallinarum | reverse complement strand
GGTCGTCACGGGCGCCCGGGGGATGGGCAAGACGGCCCTCGTGGAGGAACTGATCGACCATTCCGACGCAATGATCGTGCGGGTCCCCTGCAGCCGCGCGGACTCGGACATCCCCATGTCCGGCGCGCGGGGAGCCATCGCCGCACTGACCGCACTGGGCGACCCGGACTTCGTGAATGCGCTCACGGAGATCGAGCAGTCCGGCATTCCACCGGCCAAGGCTGCGGAGGCCGCAATCAACGTCGTCCTCACGACACCCTTCCCGGGTCCCGTCCTGGTCGTCTTCGACGGCTTCGACGTGCTGGATGCGGACTCGCAGGAGCTCTTCGGCCACATGATGCGTCGCATGGCGAACACCCAGCTGCGCGCCGTTGCGACCGCCCGTCACGTGGGTGAGGACGGCTCACTGGCCGGCATCCCCACCATCGAGCTCCCGCCGCTGGACCGGGAGACGATGATCAGCCTCGCGAGGCGGATGGTCGAGGGCGGGATCAGCGAGGATGCGGCCGCGACCGCCGCGCACACCTCCGGAGGCAGCCCCCTGGTCCTGCGCAACGTCCTGTCGCAGATGACGGACCGGCAGCGGCGCGGCGAGACCCCGTTCCCGCACCCCGTCTGCATCAGCGACGGCGTGGAACGCGCGGTCCTCGCGGACATCGCGGACCTGTCCCCGGAGATGCGAGAGCTGCTGCGGATCATCTCCCTGTCCCCGCTCACGCCCATCGAGATGCTCCAGCGCCGCTGCGCCGAGTTCTGGGAGGAGGTGCTGGAGCTCAAGGCCCACAACGTCATCGAGCAGCACGGCCCCTTCATCGTGCTGCGGGACAGCCTGCTGGGATCCGCCGTGCACTGGAGCATGACGGCCGCCCAGCGCTGCGCGCTGCGCCGGGAGATCATCGCCGACGAGGTGATGGAGCGGTCCCTGGCCGCCGAGGCCGTCGTGGGCTCTCCGACGCTGGGTGGTGCCGTCGTGCGCTGGCAGCGCTCCTTCGCCGAGTTCGAGGGCGACGTCGCAGGTGCCCTGCTGCGCGATGCCCGCCTCCTCGTGGAATCGGGGCGCGCCTCCGCGGGCATCTCCTTCGCCGAGCGCGCCCTCACCCTCACCGTCGACCGCAGCGGCCTGGCATCCGGGCTGCTGAAGCTCGCGACGACGCTGCTGTTCCACGGGGATGGGGTGTTCGCTGAGCGGTACCTGCGCTTCGCCGCGGGTACGCAGGAGACACGACTCCAGCTCGGAGCTCTGAGCGTGCGGATCCAGGCGGAGTTCTACCGGCACGGGACACTGCCGGCCGGTGTGCGCCGTCTCTGGGGGAGCACGGAGGCACGAGAGGAGCCCGAGGCCGTGGCTCGGCTGCAACTGGTCGTCACCCTCGCCCACGCGGAGCGGTATGAGCTGAGTGAGGCTGAAGCGCTGCTGGCAGAGGCCTCGTCCCTCCTACGGGGACTGGAAGCAGCGGGCCGGGCTCCCGCGGCGGACGTGCTCGCTCTCGAGGAAGCGGCGCGGGTGATGCTGGACGGATACAGGGGCCGAGGCGACCGCGCGCTTGCGGTGGCCCGGCGTCTGCGGGGCACCCGGGCCTCGGACCTCTCCGGCTTCACCGCCCTCGTGGTGGCGCGGGCGCTGACGCTGACGGAGCACTACGCGGAGGCGCGCGAGGTGTTCGAGCTCATGGAGCGCCGCCTGGACGAGAACCTCCTGTGGCACCCGCACATCCCGCTGCTGCGCGCGGACCTGGAGATCCGGGCGGGCAACCTGCACCTGGTACCGGACTTCATCGACACCGGGTCTCGACGGCGGCGCCCTGGCATGCCGTTCCGTGAGGACCTGCACCTGCTCTTCGAGGTGTGGCGGTTCGATGAGGCCGGCCGCGACGAGGAGGCGAAGGGGGCGGAGCAGGACCTGGTGCGTCGGGCATCTGCCGCGGGCGACCGGGGCGCACTGGCGCACCTGAGCGCGTTCCAGGGCGCGCACCTGCTGGCGCGGGGCAGGCCCGCGGAGGCGGTGCGCCACCTGCAGCGCTGCGACGAGCTGGCGCCGGGAGACATCGATCCCGCGGTCATCCGTCACGAGCCGGAGCTCATCGAGGCGCTCGTGGGGGTGGGCCGGCGCGAGCACGCGATGCTCGTGCTGCAGCGATTCCGCTTGCGTCTGAACCGGTTCCCCTCGCGCTGGGGCGAGATCGCGCTCCAGCGGTGCGAGGCCCTCCTGGCGGACGGCGAGGCCTCCCTCGACCTGTTCCGGCGGATGCTGCGCGGGTGGAGGACCGGGGACTCGGACCGGGAGCGCGGGCGGGTGCTCGCGGCCTTCGCCCAGCGCCTGCAGGATCTGGGCCGGCCCGCCGAGGCCGCGGATGCCCGGGCGCAGGCACGCATCCACTGCGAGCGCGCCGGCGATCGCGTGCGGGCACGCGCCCTGGACGACGTCCCGGTGGCTCCCGCGGCCGCCCCGCGGCCCGCCCATCCCGTGCTCAGCCAGCTGACCGAGGAGGAGCGCATGGTCATCGACCTGGTCCGCGAGGGCCTGCGCAACCGCGAGATCGCGGACAGGATCTACGTCTCCCTGCGCACCGTCGAGATCCGCCTCACCCGGATCTACCGTCGCTTCGGCGTCCGCTCCCGCACCGAGCTCATCGCGAAGCTCAGCGGCACCGCCGAGGCCGTCGCCGGCTGACCGTCGGCCGGCCGCCGAGGTCGTCGCCGGCTATCCGTCGGCTGTCCGCCGAGGCCGTCGCCGGCTGATTGCTGAGGCCGTCGCCGGCAGCTTCGCGCGGCTCGCGGGTCTCCGCACAGTCGGTGCGGAGTGCCGCAGAGGCCCCCGTCACACGGGTCCCCGCAGGGCTCCGCGCCCCTAGCGTGACGAATCAGTCGCTCCTCCCGCGACCGGCACGCCCCGGTTCGCGGCCGATATCCGAGCGGCTGATCAATCGGAACAGCCTTGCGGGGAGGGGCCATCATGACGGTCATCGGCGGAGTGAAGTCGGATGAGGCGGGCACGGAGCCCGAGCCTCTGCGTCCGCACTGGCGTCATCGCCTGACCCAACGCACATGGGCGCGCAGGCACGGACTGCAGGCGATCCTCGATTGCGCCGCCTGGGCGGCCGCACTGTCGGGGGCGTGGGCGCTGGTGGGAGCGGACGACGTGACGATCGCGGAGCTGGTGCCCGTGCTCGTGCTGGCCGGGATCGTGCAGATCCTGGCGGGCCGCGTGCTGAGGCTGTACGGGCGCCGTTACCTCTTCGGCAGCTTCGGCGAGCTGGGGGCGGCCGCCGCATCGGTCCTCATGACCGGTCTGATCGTCGGTGCGATGCTGTGGCAGTCGCCCGCTCTCGTGCTCCTGGCGTCCCTGGGCGCGCTCACCTTCATGGGCGGCAGCCGGTACGTCATCCGCGCGGCCCACGACAGCGCGCGCCGTCCCACATCCGGAGTGCCCGTCCTGGTGGTGGGCGCCGGCGATGCAGGCCTGTCCCTCGCCCGCCAGATGCTGGCAGAGCAGACCGGCGGCCTCCACCCCGTGGGATTCGTCGATGACGACCCGCAGAAGCGCTTCCTCCGGCAGGAGGGACTGCGCGTCCTGGGCACCACCGAGGAACTGGGGCAGATCGCCCAGCGCATGCGCGTGCGCGGCGTCATCGTGGCGATCGCGCAGTCCGATGCCGCGTTCCTGCGCGCCTGCCGCGATCGGCTGGCCGGCACCGGGGTGTGGCTGCGGACGATCCCGTCCGTGAGCGAACTGGTGTCGCGCCCGGTCGAGCTGGGCGACATCCGCCGGCTGCGGGTCGAGGACCTCATCGGCCGCAGCCCGCTCCACACGGACCTGACGGAGATCCGTCAGGCGATCGCCGGTCGGCGCGTCCTCGTGACGGGCGCCGGCGGGTCGATCGGCAGCGAGCTGTGCCGCCAGCTGCACGCGCTGGAGCCCGCGGCCCTCATCATGCTGGACCGCGATGAGACCGCCCTGCACGGCGTCGAGCTGTCCATCCGCGGGTCCGCACTGCTCACGTCGCCGGACACGGTGCTGGCGGACATCCGCGACCGCGAGGCGCTGGACCGGGTCTTCACCCAGGCGCGCCCCGACATCGTGTTCCACGCGGCCGCGCTCAAGCACCTGCCGATGCTCCAGCGCTTCCCGCTGGAGGGGTGGAAGACGAACGTCCACGGCACGCTCAATGTCCTCGAGGCGGCCCGCGCGGCCGGCGTCACCTCCTTC
>DWZY01000284.1 GCA_019117325.1 Candidatus Brevibacterium intestinigallinarum | reverse complement strand
CGACCACGGCGATGTCCGCTTCTACGCGATCCACGTGCCCTCCGTCCGCCCCGGTCAGGAGTCGATGCGCAACGCGGCACTGCAGACGCTTTCGGAGCGCATCGCGGACGATTCTGCGGAGCGGGTCATCGTCGCGGGCGACTTCAACTCGGCCTCCTCCGACCGCCACTTCGAGCAGATGACGGATGAGCTCACCGACTCCCGCCAGGCCGTGGGCGGCGGCTTCGGGTTCACGTGGCCCTCCCGCCTGCCGGTCACCCGCCTGGACCACTCCCTGAGCCGAGGCCTCGAGCCCGTGGCCGACACGGTCATGGACCGCGGGACCAGCGACCACCGCGCGGTGCTCGTCTCCTACGACTTCTGAGGCCGTGCCGTCAGCGACCGCACCAGACCGTCGCCGAGGCCGCACTCACCGAGGCTGTGCCCTCACCCTCAGCTCGTCGGGCACCCGCCGGGATCCACGGCGGTGGCGGCCGCACCGGTCTGCAGGGCCTCCTGCAGCTCGCTGAGCGTGAGTGCGTAGCCGGTCTCCGGGTCCTCCCCGGACCGCGCGAAGACCATGCCGACGGCGTCGCCTCCGGCATCGAGGACCGGTCCCCCGGAGTTCCCCGAGCGCACGACGGCGCGCAGCGCGTAGACCTCGCGGACGACCTCGGACTCGTCGTAGATGTCCAGGCCGCGCGCGGTCACGGCCTCGCGCACGCGGGCCGGGGAGATCGTGTACGGGCCGTTCTCCGGGTAGCCCACGACGACCGCGTCGTCATCCGTGCTGAGCGCCTCGCCCAGGTCCAGCGGTTCCGCGTCCAGGTCGCGCACCCGCAGGACCGCGATGTCCCGATCCGGATCGAACAGGACGAGGTCTGCGGAGTACGGTCTGCCGGCTCCGCCCACCTGGACGATCCGATTCGTCGACCCGGCGACCACATGCGCGTTCGTGAGGATGAGGCCGTCGTCGAACACCCAGCCGGATCCGGACTGCAGGGCGGAGCAGCGAGTCGCCGTCGTCGTCACCTTGACGGTGCTGTCCTCCGCCGTGCGGCCCACCTCGACCATCGCGGGATCCGGCTCGCCCACGGACCGGATGTGCTCCTCCCCCGCGAACACGCGGGGGAACCCGTTCGCGGCGAGCGCCTGTGCGATGGCGCCCAGGGCCTCGGCGGACGAGACCGGCGCCATGCGATCGAGCGCACCGACGATCCGCGACTCCGCGACCGCCGCGTTGGGGCCGACCATCGGTGTGGTCCGCACCCAGCCGGCCACCAGCCAGACGACCAGGACGCAGGCGAGGAGACCCGTCAGCGCACCGCCCAGCGCATCGGCCCGGCGGCCGGGTCCCTCGCCCATCGCCGAGCGCAGCGAGGTGCCCACCCAGCCGCCGCCCACGGCGAGGCCCACCCCCAGCACCAGCGGCAGGAGGCTGGCGGCGTTCGCGGCTCCGGCCTCGGCGACGATGTCCCGGTCCAGCAGGAACGAGGCCAGCAGGGGGCCCAGCAGGCGGCCGGCCACCGCGCCCGCAATGAAGCCGACCACCGCGCTCGCACCGGCGACCAGGCCCTGTGACCACCCTGCGGCGGCAGCGAGGACGAGGAAGACGGTGAGGGCGATGTCCAGAGCGGTCACTACGCGGCCAGACCCATCGCTCTCATCATCATCTTGCGCTCGGCGGTGAGGCGATTGAGGAGGAAGACCTCGTACTCCTTCTCCTTCTCCCCGCCCACGCCGGCCTCGACGCGGTCGCGCGTGGTCGGCAGGGTCGCAGCGACGCGGATCATCGCCTTCATGTGCCGGCGGGCCGGTCCCGTCGCCCAGCGGCGACCGGCACGGCGGCCCTTCCAGGTGCCCAGCATCTGGGCCTCTGCCTCGGAGAGCCAGCCAGCGCTCGCGTAGCGCATGAGCGCGTCGCGGGCCGTCTTCGTCTCGCGATACCAGAGGAAGAATCCGGTGCTCCACCAGCACAGGCCGATCGTGAGCGACAGGCCCAGCATGAGCAGCAGGCTGCCCAGCGGTGACAGGGGCACGCTGGCCATCCCGTTCCACAGGCCGTGCAGGATCATGCCCGCGATGAGGCCCGGGATCCACATGAGCACGACCATCCACCACTGGCCGCGGCGCGCGGCGAAGCCGATGGTGAGGCCCGCCAGCGCGCTGAAGCTCGAGTGCAGCAGGGGGCTCATGACGCAGCGCATGAAGAAGAGCTGGATGAGACCGGCTGCCTGCGCGTTCTCGTAGGCGCCGTTGAGGTAGAGCAGGTTCTCCGTGAAGGCGAAGCCCGCGCCGATGAGCGAGCCGTACATGAAGCCGTCCAGCGGCCCCTCGAAGAAGCGGCGCGCAGCCAGCACGACGACGACCAGGAAGACCGTCTTCGTCGTCTCCTCGAACAGCGGCGCCATGATGACCGAGCTGATGAACGGCGCGTGCGTGTCGATGCCCGTGAGCTCGTAGGCCGCGGCACCGAAGAGGAGCTGGCCCACGAGGGTGAGGATGATGGAGGCGACCGCGCCCCACAGGATGCAGGAGAGCAGGAGGACGATCGGCTGCGGTTTCCACCGGTCCAGCAGGAGGATCGTCGCGAAGATCGCCACCAGCGGGATGCTGGACAGCAGCAGGATGATGAAGCCCACGCCGGAGAACGCGAGCGACTGGAACAGGATGATGAGGAGGAACAGGCCGCCCAGACACAGCGTCAGCAGGATGCCGGCGACGAGCAGGACGATGTTGCGGGTCTGCACCGGGTTGACCTGGCTGGCCCCCAGCGAGAACTGCGTCGTCCACGAGCCGTCGACGGCGGCCGCCGGGCTCCGCTGGATCGCCATCGCCGAGGCCCCCTGACCGGGACCACCAGGCTCACCCTGCCACTGTGCCTGGGGATGGGGCTGGAACTGGGGCTGCTGCGGCTGGAACTGCGGCTGGCCGTGGGGGTGCGGCTGCTGCGGGGCGTGCGGTCTCTGGCCCGGCTGCTGGAACTGGCCCGGGTGGACCTGCGGCGCGGGTCCCGGCTGTGCTGGTCCTGGCTGTGCGGGCCCCGGCTGGCCGTATCCGGGCTGCGCGGGTCCTGGTTGCGCGGGTCCCGGCTGGCCATAGCCCGGCTGAACAGGCCGGCCCTGCTGCCCCTGTCCGGGCTGCTGCCGCGGATCCTGGCCTCTGCGCGGGTCGCTCCACCCGTACGTCATCGTGTGGTCCTCCGGGACGTCGTGCTGTCCGACGCGGCGGCCGGACCCTGGTTGCTCATGAGTCTACGGTTCGGGGCGCGGCCGCACTCTGCGCGCACAGTGGCAGTTTCGCAACGAAGCGCCGGGAACCACTGCTGAAGGGTGACGGCTGGTCCCGCATCTGTGCGGAACCCGCGTCCGTGAACGGCTCGCCTCCCCCGCACCGCGCACGTCCCCGGACAGCGCAAGGGCGCCGGGAGCGCTCGCACAGGAGCGTCACCGGCGCCCTTCACCGCGTGGCCGTCAGAGTGCGGCGGTGGTGATCAGCCGATCTGCAGCGTGCCGGAGGTGTACTCGGACAGCTCCTGCAGCAGCGTCGGATCCTCGTGGAGCTTGCGGCCCAGCGAGGGGACCATGTCCTTGAGGCGGGGCTCCCAGCCGGCGTACTGCTGCGGGAAGCAGCGCTCCAGCAGGTTCAGCATGATCGAGGTGACCGTCGACGCGCCCGGGCTGGCGCCCAGGAGTGCGGCCAGCGAGCCGTCCGCAGCAGACACG
>DWZY01000283.1 GCA_019117325.1 Candidatus Brevibacterium intestinigallinarum | reverse complement strand
ACCTCGGGCCTCTGGGGCAAGGTGGGGCTGGTCGTGGGCGCGGCCGCACCGGTCGGGGACGCAGAGGGCACCTCCGTGCTGGGCTGGGTCCTCATCGGCGCGATCGTGCTGGGCTCCGTGCTGAGCCTGTTCGCGCTCATCCGCCTGTGGCGGGGGACGTTCTGGGGCGAGCCAATGACCTCGTACCGCCCGGACTCCGCGCTGACCGGCCGCTCGCAGGCCACGGATCTGCCCGCGGACGTCCGGATCCCCAAGCGCCTGCTGGCCCCCGGGGCGATCCTCATCGGGCTGTCCGTGCTGATCTTCGTGGTCCCGCAGCCGCTCATCGAGATCACGCAGCGGTCCGCGGAGGCGCTCCTGCACGACAGCGACTACATCAGGGCGGTGCTGGGACATGATTGATCCGCTGCGACTCCTGGGGTACTTCCTCTGGATCTTCAAGGAGATCGTCTCCGGGACGCTCTCCATGACGACGGCCCTGTTCACCCCGCGCGGGTACAGCCGACCCATGATCGTGCAGGTGCCTCTGCGCTGCACGACCGACCTGGAGATCACGATGTTCGCGTCGTCGATCACCATCACGCCCGGGACGCTCGTCGTCGCGATCGCCGCCGGTGACGAGGCGGACGATCCGCCCACCCTGTTCGTGCACGTGCTGTTCGCGGACTCCGAGGCGGACGCCCTGGACGGGCTCTACGACATGGAGACCCGCCTGCTCACCGCGATGCGGAGGCGGCCGCCCAAGCCGGTGGCGGACGCCATCCTGCGGGGCGCGCAGGGCACCCAGGAAGGAGAGACCGCATGAGCATCGTGTTCTGGATCGCGATCTGCGTTTTCGCAGTGGCGATCGCCATCGCGCTGGCCCGGGTGGCGACCGCGAAGGACCTGGGATCGCGCGCGATCATCGGCGACCTCGTGTATTTCGCTGCTGTGGGCATCCTCACGATGATCGCGATGCTGGTGGATCTCACGATCATGCTCGACGTCATCTTCCTGGCGTCGCTGCTGGGAATCCTCTCGACCATCGCGCTCTCGCGCATCCTCACGAGGGGGTACCGCTGATGCTGATCGTCGACGTGCTGATCGCCGTCTTCGTGCTGACCGGGGCGCTGCTCATGGTGACGAGCGCGCTCGCGATGTTCCGGGCGAAGGACGCCCTGTCGCGGATCAACGTGTTCTCCCCGGCCACCGGCCTGGGGATGCCACTGGTCCTGCTGGGCTGCTACATCTACACGCTGCAGCACGAGGGGTTCTCCGTCTACCGCCTGCTCATCGCGATCGTGGGTTTCCTGTCGTTCATCATCGTCAGCTCGATCGCGTCGAACACGCTGTCGCGCTCGACGGTGCTGGCCGGATCGCCCGTCCACCGGTACACGCGCCCCAATCGCCTCGTCGAGCCGCTGCGGCTGGCGGACGACGGCGACGAGACGCCCGCGACTCCGGAGACTGACCCGCAGGGCTGACACCCGGTTCCGCACGGCAGGCATTCAGCCCAGCGCCGCCGCGAACTCCTCGAGCGCCCCCGACACCTGGTGGGGGCGCTCGTAGTGGAGGAGGTGGCCCACGCCTGCCAGCTCCTGCAGATCGACGCCCGCACCGCGGCCCCGCAGTTCGGCCACGAATTCCCGGGCCGCCTCGAGCGGGGCGATGAGGTCGGAATCCCCGGCGACCACGAGCAGGGGCTGGCCCGAGGCTGCCAGGCCGGGTGCGGCCTCGGCGACGGTGTGCCGGGTGGAGACCTCGTAGGCCTGTGCCAGCGAGGTGCGATCCGCGTAGTCGGAGAAGTGCCGCGCGTGCTGGTCGTGGATGAAGCTGCGGGTCATCCGGTCGGGGGAGGTCGCCATGACCTCGCTCATCGCGCGGACGATGAGGGGGTGCGCCAGCAGGGTGCGGCTGGCCGCCGACGGCAGTGCGCGGCCTGCGGCGTAGTAGAGGCGCGTGAGCTGCGTGAGGGCGCGGGCGGAGCCCTCCAGCGGAGGCTGGACGATGGGGGACAGGAGTGCGAGGCCGGCGCTGATCTCGGGATCCTGGGCGACGGCATGCGCGACGAGGACGGAACCGAAGCTGTGGCCGGCCAGGAGAGGTCGCTGGCCGGTCGCGGCCTCGCAGGCGGAGCAGACGGCTCGGATGTGCGCCGTGAACGCGTCCAGGTCCAGGTCTCTCGCGGGAGGGGGAGTGCGGCCGAAGCCGGGGAGGTCCGGCACCCAGACGTCGCGGCGGCGCAGGTCGTGGGCGATGAGCTCGAGGCCGTGGTGATCGCCCCGGAAGCCGTGGATGAGGACGACGGGGCGGGGAGCGACGGCCGTGGTCAGCGAGGCCTGCGAGGCGGAAGACGCCGAGGCCCGGCCCGGGTACCGCCAGATCGCCGGCTCCGGCAGCGGGGCCGGGGAAGGGTCGCTGTGTGCCGGCGGCGGCCAGGGGAGGTCCTCGCCGGGAACCAGCCGGTCGGAGGGTGGGAAGGGCATGGCACGAGTCTAGGCGCACGGTGTCGAGGGGTCGTGTGTGCGGGCTCGCGCATCGGGTCGCGCACGCGGTCTGAGAGTGATGCGTGACACCCCGCACGCGTTTTGCATTCGCCAGCGCCACGTCCTACTATTGTTCGAGTCGCCCAGCAATGGGAGACGATCTGGGGGTATGGCGCAGTTGGTAGCGCGTCTCCATGGCATGGAGAAGGTCAGGGGTTCGAATCCCCTTACCTCCACAGTGTGAGAAGCCGGGGCATCGTTCGATGGCCCGGCTTCTGCGTGTCCGGGAGCGGATCCTCAGAGGGGTATCGGCAGGGGCTCCCTCCCTCCGCACCTGCTCGCCTACCGTTGAGCGCATGGACAACAGGGCAGAGGTGCGAGAGTTCCTGACCTCCCGTCGCGCGCGGGTGCAGCCTGCGGACGTCGGACTGCCGCCGGGGACGAATCGACGCGTGGAGGGGCTGCGGCGCAGCGAGGTCGCGACTCTGGCGGGGGTCAGCGTCGAGTACTACACGAAGCTGGAGCGCGGCGCGATCAGAGGCGCCTCGCCGGAGATCCTGGATGCGATCGCGAAGGCGCTCCTCTTCGACGACGCAGAACGTGCGCACCTGTTCGACCTCGCGCACGCCCAGAGCCCCGTGGCCCGGCCGCCGCGCAAGCGAAGCTCACGGTCGTGGGCACCGCACCCGGGTCTGCAGTGGATGCTGGATGCCGTGACCGGCGGTCCCGCGTTCGTGCGCAACGGACGCATGGATCTCCTGGCGGCGAACGCTCTGGCGCGTGCGTTCTACCGGGATGTCTACGACATGCCGGGCCAGCCGCCGAACATCGCCCGGTTCACGTTCCTCGACGAGCGCGCGTGGCAGTTCTACCCGGACTGGGACTACTTCGCCGAGGTGACGGTCGCGATCCTGCGCACCGAGGCCGGACGGGATCCCCACAACAAGGAGCTGCACGACCTCGTCGGAGAGATGTGCACCCGCAGCGATGAGTTCCGTCGACTGTGGGCCAGCCACGACGTGCGGCATCATGGGACCGGCACGAAGACCTTCCACCATCCGATCGTGGGTGAGATGACGCTGGCGTACGAGGGCCTGGCGATGGAAGCCGAGCCCGGACTCACCCTCACGGTCTACAGCGCTGAGCCCGGTTCGACCTCGGCTGAGCGCATGGCGCTGCTCGCCTCATGGGCCGTCAGCGAGGATCAGGACCGCTCAGCGTCCGCTGACTCAGAGTCATCCGTGCACGACGGTCCCTGACGAGCAGAAGGCTCAGCGGGACGAAGTACAGGGAGGCGATGGCGGCTCCGACGACGACCGGACCGATGGGGCCCAGTGCCGATTCCAGAGCGAAGCCGGCGATCCAGGATCCGACTGCCGTGCCGACATTGAAGGCCGAGGTGCTCAGCGCAGACGCGAGCGTCGGCGCCTCGTCGGCGTAGGTGACTGCCTTGCCGACGAGGATCGGGTTGGTCGACATCCCGAAGAGGCCCAGCAGGAAGACCAGCACGACGGTCGCGGCGGGGGAGTGGGACAGCAGAGCCAGACCGATGAGCACCAGGAAGGTCCCCGTGGCGGCGGTGAACAGCACGCCGTAGGGGCGATCGCTGCCGAGACGCCCGCCGTACGTGGAGCCGATGAGCGCTCCGACGCCATAGGCGAGAAGCACGAGGGGCACTGCCGAAGCGGCGATTCCCGTGTGCGCGGTCAGGAGGGGGGAGATGAAGGTGTAGGCGGCCAGGGACGAACCGCAGACGATGGCTGCGCCGCTGAGGACGAGCCAGATGCGCACGTCGGCCAGTCCCGCGATCTCGCGCCTCACCGAGGGGACCGAACGGTCATCGGTCGTGTGGGGCACCTGCACTCGGATGACGAGGGCGACGAGCAGGGCGAGGATGGCAAGCGCCCAGAACGGGCTGCGCCAGCCGAGGACGTGGCCGGCGAGTCCGCCCAGGGGGACGCCGACGACGTTGGCGAGCATGCCGCCGCCCAGGACGATGCCGAGCGCGCGAGAGCTG
>DWZY01000282.1 GCA_019117325.1 Candidatus Brevibacterium intestinigallinarum | reverse complement strand
TCGAGGAGTTCAAGGGCACCGGCAACATGGAGCTGCGCCTGTCCCGCCACCTGGCGGACAAGCGGATCTTCCCCGCTGTCGATGTCAACAGCTCCGGCACCCGCCGCGAGGAGAACCTCATGCGGCCCGAGGAGCGCAAGGTCATGTGGCAGCTGCGCCGCCTCCTGTCCGGCCTCGAGCAGCAGCAGGCGATCGAGCTGCTGCTGTCGAAGCTCAAGGAGACGACGTCGAACGCAGAGTTCCTGCTCCAGGTGCAGAAGACGACGCCGCTGCCCAAGTCGGCCTCGGACGAGCACTGACCGGCACCGGACGCGCAGACGAGCCGAGGACGGCGGGGGAGCCCCTGCCGTCCTCGGCTCCGTCGTGCGCACAGGGGCATCGACGATGACATCCGAGCGGTCGACGGCCGCGGACCAGGAGCTCGAGGCCCTGGCCTCCACCGTGCGCTCCCTCCTGGACGAGCACGCGCAGGTCGAGCAGGAGCTGGCGGACCCGGAGGTCCACGCCAGCCCCGGACGCGCGCGCACCCTCACGCGCCGGTACGCGGAACTCGACCGCATCGCCCGCGTGTGGTCCCGGCTGCAGCAGATCAGTGACGACGTCGCCGCGGCCCACGAACTCGCGGACGCGGATCCCTCGTTCGCGGACGAGGCCCACGAGCTGGAGGCATCCCTGGCGGACGAGCGGGAGGACCTGCTCGTCGATCTGCGCGACCTCCTCGTCCCCTCGGACCCGGACGACGGCCGCGACGCGATCCTCGAGATCCGGGCGGGGGAGGGCGGCGACGAGTCCGCTCTCTTCGCCTCAGACCTCGCGCGCATGTATGAGCGCTGGGCCGCCTCACGCGGCTGGACGACGGAGATCCTCGACGCGACGCACACGGAGCTGGGCGGAGTTCGCGAGCTCACCCTCGCCCTCAAGTCCTCCCAGGAGGGCGTGTACGGGTGGACGAAGTTCGAGGGCGGCGTCCACCGGGTCCAGCGCGTCCCGGTGACGGAATCGCAGGGCCGGATCCACACCTCGGCCGCCGGTGTCCTCGCCTTCCCGGAGGCGGACGCTCCCGACGAGGTCGATCTCCCGGACGGCGACCTCCGCATCGATGTCTACCGGTCCTCGGGACCCGGAGGGCAGTCCGTCAACACGACGGACTCGGCGGTCCGCATCACCCACCTGCCCACCGGCATCACAGCCAGCTGCCAGAACGAGAAGTCGCAGCTGCAGAACAAGGAGGCGGCCCTGCGGATGCTGCGCGCCCGCATCCTCGCCGCACGTGCAGAGGCCGCGGCCGCCGCGGAATCGGAGCAGCGTCGCTCGCAGGTGCGGACAGTCGACCGCTCGGAGCGCGTGCGCACCTACAACTTCCCGGAGAACCGGGTGACCGACCACCGCACGGGGTACAAGGCGCACAACCTCGACCAGGTGCTGGACGGCCGCCTCGACGAGGTCATCGAGTCCCTGCGCGCCGCCGAGCGCGCGGAGCGCCTCGAGGACATCGGATGAGGACGGAGCCCGGTCAGACGGACCGCGGGACGATTCACGATGTCGCCGCACTCCTCGCTGAGGGCCGGCAGATCCTCGCCGAGGCCGGGGTCGCCTCCCCGGAGTCCGACGCGACTGCTCTGCTCGCCTGCGCGTGGGACACCGACGCCCGCGGCGTCGCCCGCGCTCGGCTCATGGGCGACGAGGTGCCCGACGCCGTCGCGGGAACCTACCGCAGTCTGCTCGCGCAGCGAGCGACACGAATCCCCCTGCAGCACATCACGGGGGTCGCGCACTTCCGCACGCTCACCCTGCCGGTGGGCCCCGGCGTCTTCGTCCCGCGCCCGGAGACCGAGCTGCTCGTCGACCCCGTCCTCGCGCACCTCGCCCGCGCGCGCCCCGCGGGAGGGGCGCACGTCCTCGACCTGTGCACCGGCACGGGGGCGCTGGGACTGGCCGTGGCCGTGGAGGCGACCGGGACCTCGGCGGTGGGTGTCGAGCTCGAGGAGAGCGCCCTCGCCTGGACCCGCCGCAGCGCGGCGGCGCACCAGGACGAGCTGGCCCGCAGCGGCTCCCGGTTCACCGCTGTCCGGGGGGACGCGACGGACCCCGATGCGGTCGAGGCGCTCGTGCGCCAGCACCTGTCCGGCCGCGTCGATGCCGTCGTGAGCAACCCGCCCTACGTCGTCGACGACGGCACCACCACCGCGCCCGAGGTCGTGGTCCACGACCCGGCCGCCGCACTCTGGGGCGGGGGAGACGACGGGACCCGGATCCCCGGACTCGTCATCGCGGCCGCCGCACGAGTGCTGGAGCCGGGCGGTCTGCTCGTCCTCGAGCACGCGGACACGCAGGGCGATGCACTGCGGGAGGCCTGTGCCCGCTCCGGGTTCGCAGGAGCCGTCACGCGCGCGGACTACACTGGTCGAGATCGTTTCACCGTGGCTGCTCTGCAGTCGCGCCCCCACTGAGCGGAAGAGAGTCGCCGACGCATGGCACGGACCTTCGACATCCGGAATGAGCAGGTGCGCGAGCTGGTGCTCGCGGAGGCCGGCCGGGTGATCCGCGACGGGGGACTCCTCGTCGTGCCGACGGACACGGTGTACGGGATCGGGGCGGACGCCTTCAGCCCGCGCGCGGTGAGCGGCCTGCTGGAGGCGAAGGGCCGCGGCCGCGCGTTCCCGCCGCCCGTCCTCATCCACAGCAGGGAGACGCTGC
>DWZY01000281.1 GCA_019117325.1 Candidatus Brevibacterium intestinigallinarum | reverse complement strand
AACGGCATCGTCCACCGCGACATCAAGCCCGCGAACGTCATGCTGACGCCCGAGGGCGACATCAAGGTCATGGACTTCGGGATCGCCCGAGCGCTCGAGGACACCGGCTCGCTCACGCAGACGCAGTCCGTCGTGGGCACCGCTCAGTACCTGTCGCCGGAGCAGGCGCGCGGCGAAGTCGTCGATGCCCGCTCGGACCTGTACTCGACCGCGTGCCTCCTGTACGAACTGCTGACGGGGCGCCCGCCGTTCGTGGGCGACTCGCAGCTGGCGGTCGCGTACCAGCACGTGGGCGAGCAGCCCGCTGCACCCTCGACCCTCGTGCCGTCGATCCCGCCGTCGGTGGACCGGCTGGTCCTCCACGCACTCGACAAGCAGCGCGACACCCGGTACCAGGACGCCCACACGTTCCGCGAGGACGCGCTGGCGGCCCGCGACGGGCGGCCCATGAGCCTGGACGGTGAGGGCACCGCGACGCAGCTGCTGGCCTCGGCGCCGGCCGCGGGCTGGACCGAGCCCGCGCCCACGCAGGCGGTCGAGCAGCAGCCCGTGGGCGCGCACACCGGCATGCTGGGCGCGATCGAGGACGAGCAGCAGGAGGAGGAGCCCAAGAAGAGCCGCACCTGGCTGTGGGTGGGCGGCGCGCTCCTCGCCCTGGTGCTGGCCGGCCTGGGCCTGTGGATCTACACGATGAACGCGGAGCCGGAGGTCACGACCTTCGCGCTCGAGGACATGTCCGACCGCGAGGCCAATGAGGCAGAGGCCTATCTCGAGGGCCTGGGCCTGGTCGTGGGCCGCGAGATGACAGCGGACGACGAGATCGACGAGGGCAACGTCGTGGAGACGGACCCCGCAGCCGGCTCGCAGGTGTCCGAGGGCGATCGCATCACGATGATGGTGTCGACGGGCCCGGACAGCGTCGAGGTCCCGGACGTCGAGGGCGACACGGAGTCGCTGGCCCGGCAGAAGATCGGGGATGCGGGCCTGACCGCGGGCTCGAACATCGAGGAGAACTCGCCGGACGTCCCCGCGGGCGAGGTCATGGAGACCCGTCCCGGCGCCGGCACCGAGGTCTCGCGCGACTCGACGGTCGATCTGGTCCTGTCCTCCGGCAGGGTCGAGGTGCCGGACGTGACGGGCATGTCCCGTGACGAGGCGTGCTCGACGCTCGAGGGCGATGACTACCAGCTCACCTGCTCCGTCGAGGAGGAGGAGACCGGCGACCACACCGCGGACGAGGTGTTCGAGCAGAACGCGGCCGCCGGCACGGACGTCGAGCAGGGTGCGACTGTCACGATCACGGTCGCGACCGAGCCGCCCACGCAGATGCCCACGTTCCCCAGCCCCGGCTTCACGGTCGACCCGCCGCGCGATCCCGGCGAGGACGGGGACGGCGGCGAGGACGACGGTGATCAGGGCGAGAACCGCGGATTCGGCGGCGACCTGTTCGGCGAATGGACGCGGCAGCTGGTGGGCCGCCTGGGCTGAGGGGCTCACCCACCCCGCGTCACCACCTGCGTCTCCTCCAGTTCACACGACTGTCGCGATGTCTGGGAAAGCTTTCCCGGACATCGCGACAGTCGTTGCAGCTGGAGCTCCCGGTGGCAGGAGCACTCGCCCCCTGAGTCAGATCGCCAGGGAGGCGGCCGGCCCCAGCCGTGCATAGCCGCCGCGGTAGAAGATCAGCGGCTCCGCGTCCTCGCGTGCGTGCATGCCGTGCACCTCGCCGACCACGATCGTGTGATCGCCTCCGTCGTGCTCCGCGTGCAGGGTGCAGTCGATCCAGGCGAGCGCCGCGTCGAGGATCGGGTTCCCCCTGTCGGAGAGGCGGTGCTCGACGCCTGCGAACTTGTCCGCACCGGACCGGGCGAACGTCCCGGACAGCTCCTGCTGCTCGGTGCCCAGCACGTTCACGCAGAAGCTGCCCACCTCGCGGATCCTCGGCCAGCTCGTGGAGGTCACCGAGGGATTGAACGTCACCAGCGGGGGCTCCAGCGACAAGGATGTGAAGGACTGGCAGGTGAAGCCCACGGGGCCCGCCGGCGTCTGTGCCGTCACGATCGTGACGCCGGAGCAGAAGCTGCCCATGATCTGCCGCATCCTCTGCGGTGACACGTCATTCAGATCGTTCATCGTGCTCTCCTCTCGTGTCTCGCGCCTGTCGCGCGGTCATGCGTGCGGCGCATAGGCCACCACCTGCAGGCCGGTGGGCGCGGTGAGTGACCGGCGATCCTCGTGACCGCCGCTCACCACCGGGCCCACCTGCCACCCCAGGGCTGCTGCGGCTCGTGCCACAGCCTCGAGGCTCCGGGTCTTCGCCAGCAGGGACCAGGCAGGGCCGGACTCGTCCGACACCGCGACGGTGCCGAACGACGCCCACCCCGTGCCGTCGGAGAACCCCGGTGCGCCCAGGACCGCTTCGACGTCCTGCACCGCGTCACCCCAGGTCGCACTCGCGTGCATGACGGTGACCTTCTCGATGAGGTGCGCGAAGCCCTGTGGCTCTGACGCCCCGTCCGGGGCTGCCGCACTGCTCATGTCAGACCCGGCCCAGCTCCGCGTTGTACTTCTCCGTCATCTGCGCGACCGCGCTGAGGTGCTCGTCGGTCTTCGCCTTGCGGACGGCGCTCGCGCGCTCGGAGGCGTCGAGGAGCGGCTGCGCCTGGCCCTGGAAGTACGGCATGACGTCCTGCGCGAAGATCTCGAACGAGCGCTTCGTCGCCTGCGGATTCGCCCAGTCGTGGCCCTGCAGGAGGAGGGTGCCGAAGCCGCCGGACTGGTCGACGAGCTTCTGCACCTGGACGCGCGCCTCGTCCGCGGTGCCGATGACGCCCACGCCGGAGGTGTTGATGAAGTCGATCATCTCCGTGAGGTTGTTCCCCCGGACGTCCATCTGCGGGAACGCGGCGATCTTCTGGAAGTAGTTGAACCAGAACTCGATGCCGTGCTCCACGTCCTTGTACGCCTGCTCCTTGGTCTCGGCGATGTGGAAGGGGCCCACGAGGCGCCAGTTCCGCCGATCCACCTGGTCCGCGCGGCCGGCCTGCTCCGCGAACTCATTCAGGATGCCCCAGTGGTGCTCGAGCGCGCTGAAGCCCTCCGGGTTCATCGTCGCGGCGATCGACATGAGGCCCACGCCCAGCTTTCCGGCCATCCGGGCACCGGTGGGCGAGGCGACGGCGGCGACGGTGACGTCGAACAGCGGGTCGGAGTACGGCGCCATCTGGAGCTGCGCGTCGACCAGTTCGTGCGTGCGCGTCTTCGCCGACACGGTCTCACCGCGCAGCAGCCGCATGATGATGTCCGCGTTCTCCGCCAGCAGCTCGCGCGTGTCCACCTGGGTGAGGCCCAGCATCGCCGCATCCGTGGGCAGCGATCCGGGTCCCATGCCCAGCATCGATCGGCCGCGCGTGATGTGGTCGAGCATGATCATCCGATCCGCGACCCACAGCGGGTTGTGGTAGCTGACGGAGGTCACGCCGGTGCCCAGCTTGATCCGCTGCGTGCGCTCCGCCGCCGCGGCGATCATGATCTCCGGCGACGCGTAGATCTCTGAACCGGCGGAGTGGTGCTCTCCGAACCAGGCCTCGTCGTAGCCCAGGCGGTCGAGGTGCTCGACCAGCTCGAGACCGCGCTGGATCAGCAGCGTCGGGTTCTGGCCGGGAGCGTGGAGGGGAGCGAGGAATGTGCCGAACTTCAGCCGACTCATGATGAGCCCACCTTTCTGGTGATCGTCGTCGTTGACATGCACCAGCGTAGGAACGGCAGTGGGGACTCGACAGTCCTCGAAGGTGGACAGTGGTCAGTGCCGGCTGCGCACCGCGACCGCCAGCATCGCGCGGTTCGTGAGCCCCGTGGCCTCGAAGATCCGGCTGATGTACTTCTTGACCGTCATCTCCGTCACCGTGAGGCGGGAAGCGATCTCCGCGTTCGTGAGGCCCTGCCCCACGAGCGCCGCGACCTCCCACAGGCGAGGACTCAGGTCCAGGTCCACGGTGACGGTGTCCTCCTGGATGACCCGGCCTCGGGCGAGGGCCCGCAGATGGCGCGCGAGCGTCCGCATCGCGAGGATGTCCGGCGGGATCCAGCGCCGCTCCCGGTCGAACAGCCCCAGGATCGCGTCGCCGTCCGCGAAGCGGAGGTGGAGCGCCGCGGCGCTGCCCAGTCCGTG
>DWZY01000280.1 GCA_019117325.1 Candidatus Brevibacterium intestinigallinarum | reverse complement strand
GGTGATGACGCCTGCACAACGGGTGGAGATTCAAGGGTTCGGTCCGTCCACCCTGTTCGGGGTGTTCGTGGTTGAACGGGATGCCGTGGTCGATATCGCAATGACGGGCAGGCCGCGAGCAGCCGGGAGCGGTGCAGGTCTGCCACTTGCTCATGACAGACATTCGGGTGGCACGGTCCGGCTCATATTTGTGGGCGACATGGTCGAGGACTCGGCCGGTGGAGGGGTCGGTGAGGATCCGGTACCAGACGGTCGACCCGGCGGCGATGGTGCGGGCCATGTCCGCCGGGATCGGGCAGTCAGCGATCATGCCGGGACTGTTGTCCAACCCCAGGAGGGTCGTGGCCGGGACGGTGACGACGACGGTCGCGTGCTTGCGCAAGACGGTGGCCTGATCGGGCAGGGACACCTGCACGCGGTACCGGTCGGTCTCCTCTGTGCCGGGAGTGGCGTGTTCGAGGACGGTCTCGGTGCGGGGGCGGGCCGTGATGAGGGTGTCGAAGGTCAGCTGCTGGATCATCCGCTGCTCATCGAGCGAGAGGGACTTCAACGGAGGAAGATCCTCGAAGGCGTCGTCAGCAACGCCCTCGTCGAGGGACGCTGCGGAGCCCTCGCCGTCGTTCGCAGCGGAACCAGCGGTGCCGCTGTTGGCAGAGGCGGGAGCTGTGGAGCTGGCACTGCTGGCGTCGGCAGAGCAATCCTCGCTCTGATCGAGTGTGCCCGCTTCGTCCTCACCGGTGGACTCGTCCTCCGACGGCTCTTTCTCGACATGCGTGACGTCGAGGCTCTCGGTCTGGTTCTTGACCAGGGCGCGGGCGAGGGCCTGGCCTTCGTTGAAGTGGGCGTGGACGAGAGGGGTGGGGCCCTTCGCGCAGAGGATGCTCTGCCCGCCGGGGAGGTCTTCGACCCAGGCACGACGACCCTGGCTGGCGCGTGCGGCGAGGACGGGCTTCTCCGTGAGGGTGGCGATGAACTGCGAGACCCGGCGCATGAACTGGTGCAGGGAGATGCGGATGTCGAGGGTGGTGATGAAGACATCCACGGCCCGCAAGGATGCAAGGGGCAGCCAGGAGAAGCGGCGAATGAAGCTCTCCCACCGGTTGAACCGCAGACGGCCCTCGAGGATGGCGCGCAGGAGCAGGGGTGTGCCGATGTAGGCGGTCAGAGCATGACCGATGTGCTTCCGGGCCAGTCCGGTGCGGGAATCGAGGCTGGCCGCGATCGCTGTTTCATCCGCGGTGGTGAGGACGAACTCCGCGTGATTGCAGAACGATTCCGTGTCTGCCCCTGCCGCGCCCGGGAACGATGTGGGATCGCCGGCACCTACGGCAGTGCCCTGTGATGTAGCCCCTGCCGTGGTCTCCTGATAGTCCTCGGACGGGAAGAGATCATCGAGCGCGGTGCGAGAGGTCTCAGCGCGGAACCCGAGAAAGAGGACGGCCGAAGCGAGGTGGACGAGCTCGAGTGCGCGGAGGCGGTCGAGGTGACGGGTGAGGCTCGCGAACCTGTCGAAATGGTCTGCTGCGGCATCGGAGGACATAGCCGGAGCGTGGGCAGTCCCTTCGCGGGGATCGCTGGATGTGGGTGCGGCACATGTGGGCGCATCACCCGGGAGTGCCGCGCCCGCGAGGACGGCGTGGCCATTGTTGAGGGCCTTGTGCAGCGAGCTGAGGCTGGTGATGGGGTCGATGGAGACGAGGTCCTCGAAGACGCCAGCATCGGGGTCCGACACATGCTGTTCGCGTGTGGTCGCGGTCATGGCGCCCGCCCCCTTCGAGATCTCGTCGTCGAGTTCCGCGTTCAACTTCAGTTCTATTCTAGAGGCGAACATATCGGCACACAAGACTAATTTTCAGAATTATGAGCACGACGCGACACGGGCTCGCGCTTTCAGATATCGACCACGATGGCTGTCGATCACAACGTCACACCTGGCACTCTGCTTGTCGGAGCACGAGCCCCTACGCCGCAATATCTCGCAGTTCGGCATACAGACATCCGGCAGCCTGGCAGCGGACGGGGTCGGGCTATCAGGCGGCACGGCGAGGCTCCGCCCCTGCTGCCCGTCAGCACAGCACGACCATTGACCAGGACATATGCACGTCTATAGGTTCGAAAGCGCCTGTTGCTTCTGACCGGGCGCTCCACCGACATCTGCTCCACAACGACGTGAGGACACACGATGAAGGCATCTGTCACCAATGGACCGGGCGAGGGCTTCGTCCTCGAGGACATCGACATCGACGAACCGATCGGCGCAGAAGTGCTGGTCAGGATCAGGGCGAATGGGCTCTGCCGGTCGGACCTGTCCGCGCAGGCCGACGGGATCGGGGGCCTCTACCCCCTCCCTGCAGTGCTGGGCCACGAACCGGCCGGAGAGGTCATCGCAGTGGGACCGGCGGTGACCGACTTCGCCGTTGGCGACCACGTCGTCGGTTCGCTCATCCAGTCGTGCGGCACCTGCGCACACTGCCTGACCGGCCGCTCCGTGATCTGCACGAACCCGGATGCGACTCTTCGCGGCCCGGACCAGCGCCCGCGCCTGTCGCGCGGGGGCACTCCGCTCAATCAGACCTTCGGCCTGGGCTCATTCGCACAGCAGATGCTCGTCCACCAGAATCAGCTGGTCGCCATCGACCATGACATCCCGTGGGCTTCAGCGGCCCTGCTGGGCTGCGGCGTCATCACAGGCGCGGGCGCCGTCCTCAACAAGGCGAAGGTGCAGGCCGGAGAATCCGTCGTCATCGTCGGCGCGGGAGGCGTGGGCCTCAACGGGATCTCCGGCGCGCTGGTCGCTGGCGCGCACCCGATCATTGCTGTTGACATCGATGATCAGAAGCTCGCAACCGCCGCCCAGTTCGGCGCGACCCACACCGTCAACTCCCGGACCAGCGCAGACGCGGTGGCCGAGGTCGCAGAGATCACAGGGGGCGGCGCGCAGCACGTCTTCGACTTCATCGGGGCGTCGGAACCCTCGCAACAGGCCTACAGCATGACTGCACGCGGCGGTGGGCTCTACATCGTGGGGCTGAGCCCAGCCGGTCAGCTCACCTTCTCGACACTCGAGACCGTCGCGCTGGAGCGAAGCGTGTCCGGCGTGATCATGGGGTCGACCACGATGAAGCGGGACATCCCGACGTATGCGGAGCTCTACCGCGCCGGACGGTTCAAGCTCGATGAGCTGATCTCGACAGAGATCGCGCTCAGTGAGATCCCGGAGGGCTACGAGAAGCTCAAGGACGGCAGCGTCAACCGGGTGGTCATCACGGACTTCGACAACTGACGCACAACACAGACCCTGCGGCGGGCACGGGTTCTCCCCCATGCCCGCCGCAGTGGTACATCCGTCGCCGAGGCCGCCTCAGCACTCCTCCGTCGATCCGGCCCTGCGCCTCGGTTCTCATTCCTCCCGCCGCTGTGGTCCTCACTCAGCCCGGCCCGCCACCGCGCTCCCCTTCACGGTGAGGTCGTCGCCCAGGCCCGCGATCGAGATCCCCAGGGGCACCTCGACCGTGACGCTCGACCGCCCCAGGTCCGGCCGGCTGATGCACTCGGCGACCGTGGCTCCGTTGCGACGGGCGACTTCCTGCGCGACCTCGCACGCATCCGTTCCGGCTGCCTGGACGACGGCGAGCGCGGCCAGATCCGCGGCCGTGTCCGCTCGGACCCGAGCACTCATGCCCTGCGCGATCACTCCCACCATGAGGGCGAGCGCCACCGCCACCGCCGCGATCCCCACGGCCGGCACAGTGCTGGATCCTGCGTCGTTGGACGGACCCGCATCGCTGGACGGTCTGGCGTCACTGGACACTCTGGCAGGACGACTCGTCCCCGCCGCTGCTCCCGCGTCTCCCACCCCTCTTGGCACTGCTCACCCCTCCCGCCGCGCGGTCGCCGTGGCCGTCACGGACTCGAGAACCGGCGCGACAGCGTTCGGCAGAGGAATCTCGACGGTCACCTCGGCGTACGCGTCATCGTCCTCGATCGTGACGCGGGCGTCCGGCCCCGCGGTCTTCCTCGCCTCCTCGATCACCTCAGACGACACCTCGCCGCGGGCGATCTCCCTCGCCGCGGCCCGAGCCGCATCCATCGCCCGCAACTGGGTCGCACCGACCGCGCCGGCACCCACGACGATCCCGATGATGAGCACAAGAGCGGGCATCACCATCGCGAACTCGGCGGCGGCCGCGCCCTCGTCCGCTCTCCGCGCACGAGACCGCAGAACGCCCCGACCACCGCGAGTGCCGGCGCGCGGTGCCATGTCAGGCTCCGCCCAGACCCAGCGCTCCCGTGATGACCCCCGTGATCATCTCCTTGAGCGGATCGGACTTCAGCACGATCACGAGGAGTGCCGCGAACCCGCAGGCCGCCAGAGTCGTGATCGCGTACTCCGCCGTCGTTGCACCGGTGTCATCGGCCAGGCACTCCCGCACGTTCGTCGGCTTCACGACCGCGAGCTCAGCGACCGCCGCCTCATCTCGTCCGTCCCCGTCCGGATCCTGGTCCGGCGCCAGCAGGTCCGTTCCCGTCACCATCGTCATGGTCATCCCCTTCCGCTGCGGCGGGGCCTCCCCCGCCTCCGCCCCGCGAGGACCTCCCGCCGGGCACGGCAACCGAGTGGTTTGCCGTGCCACGAGAGTGGACCCGATCAGCGGGCTGCGATTGGGACGTGGAAGGGCTGTGGACACCACGGACGGATTCCACCTCCACGCGTGCGCACCTCTCCCATGCACACGAACGGCCTGTGACGCATCAGTGCGCCACAGGCCGCGTCGAGCTCGGCTGTCAGGTCAAGATGAGTCTGGTTCTCAAGCCGGGCTGAGTCGCTCGCGGATCGCGTCGAGGTCACCGCGGAGGAACAGGTCTGCAAGCACGCGGACCGTCTCGCGATCAGGCGCCTGCGACGACTCGAACTCGCCACCCTCCTCGACGTTCTCGAAGGTGATGGCATCCGGGTTGACGTTGAGGTTCCACTCATCGGAATCCGTCATGAAGACATCGCGCCAGTCCTCATCGCGGCCCACCTGCGCGACCGAGTCGTAGAGCTCCATGAATCCCTCGAGCGATGCCTCGGCCGAGGTTTCCTGCCCGTACCGGTCGTACATCGTGATCGTTCGTGCCATCGTGTGCGTCTCCTCCACAAGTCCGGACAGGTCCGCAGTGGAACCGACCGCCCCACCGGCACCACAGTATCGATCCAGTCGCTCCGCGTGTTCCGCACTCAGAATCTCCAGAAGTCGACGACCCCGGATATCACGTCCCTCATGTGAAGGGCTCTGAGTCCGAGTCCCCGACGTCTAGCGCCCCCGACGCCAGAATCCCCCGCCCTCAGACTCCCCCGAACGCGGGCCCCAGACCGCTCACCAGTGTCAGGAGCACCGGGACGACGCCCAGCAGGACGAACGCCGGCAGCACGCACACGCCCAGCGGCAGCACGAGCATGACGCCCAGCCGCGCAGCTGCGATCTGTCGTCTGCGGTGCTCGCCGCGCCGCAGCTCGTCCGCGTGCGACTGCAGCAGCGGTGCCAGCGCGACTCCCGTCCGCGCGGAGAACCGAATGACCGCCACCACCGAGGCCAGAGCTCGTGCCGCAGGACTCTCACCTGCGACGCCATCACCCGCCGCACCTCCCGTGGTCTCCTCCCACCGGAGGTCGTCGAGTCCCCACCGTGCCGCTCGGGCGATCTGGCCCAACCCGGACCTGTCGCCTGCGGCTCGCGTCGCGTGCTCGAGCGCCCGTCCGACCGGCAGGCCCGCCTGCAGGCACACCGCAACGAGATCCAGGTCGAATGCGAGGTCGTCCACGGCCGAGGTTCCCGCCGCACCGGACTCGATCTTGCCTGCCCCACTACGAGAGCTGCCACCCGTGACTGCACCAGGCCTACCGTCCTTCGTGCCGAGGTCACGCCCACCGACGCTGCCACTGCCGAGGCCGTGCCCACCTGCACTGCCCTGCCCCGCGTCTCCCCCACCACTCGTCCCCGCAAGCCGCGCGAGCCGACCCCGCTGCGGCGCCCGACTCAGCAGCGCGACGCCCGCGACCACGCAGCCGACGATGAGGAGCACGACGATCATCGGGCGCCCTCCAGCATCCGCCGCATCCACAGCCTGCCGAGCGCAAGGAGGACGACCCCCGACCCGATCGACACGAGCCCCACGGGCGAGCCCAGCAGCGCCAGCGGATCCGCGCCGATGAGCAGGGCAAGACCCAGCCCTGCCGCGGGCAGCCACGTGAGGACGGTGACGGTGGCCTGCGGGCCGGCGAGGGCGACGGCGCGCTCGCGTTCGGCCTCGGCGATCTCGCGTCGGGACCGTGCGTAGCGCTCCAGCACGTCCGCCGCGGGGGCACCTGCGGACTCCGCGACCGCCCACACGGACCCCATGCCGGTCAGCACCTGCTCGAGCGGTCCCGGCAGCGCGCCCGCGTGCCGCGCGAACGCGACGTCCGGGGCATCGCCCAGGTTCATCGACCGCGACACGCGGGTCAGCACGGCCGCCAGATCGGGGTCGCTCACCTCGGCCAGCTGGATCGTCACGGTCGCGGGCGGCAGGCCGATCCGCAGCAGCGCGGCGGCTCGGTCGATGACGGCGATGGCGCGGTGCGGGTCGGCGTCCGCCTGGTCTGCCGAGGCCGGACCCGACGCCGGACCCGCCCCCGAGGCCGCCGCACCTGGCCGCGCGCCGTCACCCAGCCGTGCCCGGCCACCCACCCGTGCCCGGTCACCCAGCCCTCCACCGCTTCTGGTCTGGTCACCGCCACTGGCCCGACCGTGCCGATCGGCCTGCGCACCGGCGCCCACCAACTCGCGCAGTCGTCTGCGCGCGGGGCTGCCGGTTAGCAGGAGGAAGCCTGCGATGGCGGCCGCTCCGGCCAGCAGGATGCCGATCATGGTGCGCCCCTCACGACGGCGCCTTCGCTGCGAAGGTGCGCTGCAGGGCGGCGACGCCGTCCGGGTGGAACCCGGCGTCCCGATCCCAGACCGGCTGCGTGCGGACCCGGTCGTCGACGAGCACGGGGACTGCGACCTCGGCGATTCCACGCCGACCGGGGCCGGCGGCATCGCGACGGATGTGCAGCAGCAGGTCGATCGCGGTGGCGGTCTGCGCGTGGACAGCCGCGGCACTCATGCCGGCGAGCGCCCCCAGCGCCTCGAGGCGGGCGGGCACGGCGGCGCAGGTGTTCGCGTGGATGGTGGCGCAGCCGCCCTCGTGCCCGGTGTTGAGGGCGGTGAGCATGTCGCGGACCTCGGCGCCGCGCACCTCGCCCACGACCAGGCGGTCCGGCCGCATCCGCAGGGCGTTGCGCACGAGTGTGGTGAGCGGCACCTCGCCCACGCCCTCGACGTTCGCCTGGCGGGCGGACAGCTGCACCACGTGGGGGTGGTCGACGGCCAGCTCGCGGGAGTCCTCGACGATGAGGAGGCGGTGGCGCTCGGGGGTGGCGGACAGCATCGCGCCCAGCAGCACGGTCTTCCCGGAGCCCGTGCCCCCGGATATGAGGAGGTTGGCGCGGCGGGAGACGGCCTCGGCGATGAGGGTGACGAGCGGGGCCGGGACGAACCCGTCCCGCACCAGGTCCTCCAGGCTGAAGGCGAGCGGCCGGGGGATGCGGAAGCTCAGGACCGTCACGTCGCCGGACAGCGGCGGGATCACCGCGTTCACGCGGATCCCGTCCGGCAGCCGGACGTCGACCAGCGGCGACGAGTCGTCCAGCCTGCGACCGCCCGAGGCCGCCAGCCGGACCGCGAGCGCCCGGACATCCGACTCCGCACCGAGGCTCAGGGGCACCGGCACGAGGCCGTCGCCGAAGTCGGCCCACACGTCGCGCGGACCGTTGACGAACACGTCCGTCACGCCGGGCCGATCGAGCAGGGGCTGGAGCGGCCCGGCTCCGGAGAGCTGCGCGGTCAGGCGGGCGACGAGCTCCGGCAGTGCGGCTGAGCCCAGCACACGACCCGAACGGCGAACTGCGGCGGCGACCGCTGTCTCCGTGAGGGGGCCGGGGTGGTCGAGGAGGTCGCTGCGGATCTGCGCGACGAGGGCCGGGTCGAGCCAGGCGGCGTCGCCGGGAGCTGTGGGGGCCGCGGATGAGGCTGGGTGCGTGGATGAGGTGGGCGCCGCGGACGAGGCTGGCTCCGGCGGGGTCGGGATCTCGGGTGTGCTCATCGGTCGGGGAACCACGCGTCGATGAGGCGGGAGGCAGTGGCGGCCAGGGACGAGCGGCGCACCGGGAGGGACTCGCCGCGGTCCACGCGGGCGGAGAGGCCGCGGTCCGTCTGCAGCTGCGCGGTGAGCGGCAGTCCCACGGCGTCGGCCACCTGTTGGGCGGGCAGGCTCGCGCGGTCGTCCTGGCGCACGACGGCACCAACCGTGTGGTGAGTGGAGCGGATGCGGCTCGCCACACGCGCGGCTCCCACCGCGGCGCGCACGCGGGCGGGGATGACGACCTGCACGTGGTGGCAGGCGCGCACTGCGGGGCCGCTCGCGTGCCGGGGCAGGTCCACGACGACGAACTCGAAGGCCTGCTGGGCGGCCCCCAAGACGGAATCGAGCACCTGTGCGGTCGGGTCGAGCGCGTCCGTCCGATCCCACGACAGGAACGCGAGGTCATCGACGCGCGGCAGTGTCTCGACGAGCATCGACGGGCGCAGGCTGCCCTTCGAGGCGGCCAGGGCGGGCCAGCGCAGGCCGGCAGCGGCCTCGGCGCCCAGGACCAGGTCGATGCCGCCACCCAGGGGGTCGCCGTCGACCAGGACGGTCCGCAGGCCGGTCCGCTGGGCCTCGACGGCCAGGGCGGCGGCCAGGACGGTGGCGCCGGCACCGCCGCAGCCGGGAATGATCCCCACCGTCGTGGCGGCGGCGACGGGCGGTTCGACGGCGGCGATCATCCGCTGGACGAGCCACTCGGCGGCTGCGGGCAGGATCGCGACCTGGTCCGCGCCCAGCCGGGCTGCGGCTGCGTAGGCGTCGACGGAGGTGCGCGCGGCGGACGACGCGTCATCCGCGGCGATGAGGACCGTGGGGGCGGTGATGCCGCGCGGCGGCTGGGTGACGTCCTCCCCCAGCAGGACCAGCGCCGCGTCCTGCCAGCCGCCGGTGCCGGGCGCGGCCACCGAGAGCGCGATGCCGATCCCGTCCGCCAGCGCCGAGCACTGATCGACGAGGCTGGGAAGCTGCGTGAGCAGTGCGATCCGGGTCATGGGGACACTGTGCGCGAGCCCGTGCCGAAGCGATACCGGCCTTCGCCACCTGTGGACAGTCGGAGGTGAGAGGCCGCGCCTGTGACCTCGAGTGGTCGTGGACGTCGCCGTCCGTCCACAGTCGCCGCGCGCACGGGGTTACGGACGCACGCGGTCGCATCGCACCAATGGAGAGTCTCCAGACGACCGCACCCGCCCGGCCATCGGCCGAGCGGGTGCGGTGTGGGAGCGCCGGGTGATGCCCCGGCGTCGCAGCGGAGGTGAATCAGCCGCGAACGATGCGCTCCACGTTGTTGAGGTAGCCCTCCTGGCCGGAGTCGTCGCGGACCTTGAAGAAGGACCCGTGATCCTCGAGCGCCAGGAACCACTGGTTGGGCGTGACGGTGAAGACCTCCTGGCCGGTCACCGGGTCCACCGCGGGGCGGGGCTCCGGCACGGCGAACCAGAACATCTTCGAGGCGACCGGGTTGAACGCCTGCGTGGGCTCCCCCTGCGTCGCGTCGTAGTCCGAGGCCGCAGCGGTGGAGTCGGTTGCCGCGCCTTCCGCGGTCGCCGCCGCACCCGAGGCTCCGGCACCCATCTGGAACCACTGCGTGGGCTCGTTCTCCGACTCGCCCTGCTCGTCGCCGCGGACGTGTGCGCCGGCGGCCTGGTCGGTGGCGGGCTGGTCCGTGACGGACTGGTCGGTGGCAGGCTGATCGGCTGCCTGGACAGCGGAGGACTGGTCAGCCGCCGGGTCGTCAGCACGCTGGCCAGTCACAGCCTGGTCGGCCGAAACCTGGTCGCCTGCTGCCGAGTCCTCCGGCTGCTCACCGTACGCGGGCTGCGCCGCGATGAACGGTGCCTGGGCCTGCGAGTCAGCCGCCTGCGAGTCCGTGACCTGCGAGTCCGTGACCTGCGAGTCCGACACCTGCTGAGCCCCGAACGGCTCATCGGCCGTACGGTCATCCGCCGCCGGCGCGTCTGCTGCCAGTGAGTCTGCAGTCAGCGCGTCGGCTGCCTGCTCGTCCGCCGCCGACTCCTCTGCGACAGACTCCCCCGCTGGCTGAGCGTCGGAGGACTGCGCGTCGGTGGACTGAACGTCGACCGACTGCGCCTCGTACGATCCGTTGGTCGTCGTGTCGGCCCAGGTCTCAGCCGAGGGCTCGGCGCCCACGGTGTCCTCGGTGACGTAGGGCCCCGTCGCGGCGGGTGCGGCCTCGCCGGAGGCTGCCGTCTCGCCACCCAGTGCCGTCTCGCCCGCCAGCGCGGTGTCACCGTACGGCGATGTGTCTCCGTACGACGCGGTCTGGCCGAACGACTCGTCCGTCTCACCGACCTCGGAACCGAAGGATGCATCCATCGGAGTCTCCGCGTCCTCGTGTGAGGAGAACGCGGACTGGTCCGCGGCCTCGGGAGCGGTGTCCGCACCCAGCGGATCCTGCGCGGCCAGCGGATCCTGTGCACCCAGGGAATCCTGCGCGCCAGCGGTCTCGTCGACCGGCAGCGGCGAGGACTCCGGCGTGCCGAAGGCGCCAGCGGCGAAGGCCTGGGTGGGCTCGGACTGGGCGTGAGCCGGCGCGGACGCGGACTCGCGGCCCAGGTAGGCCTGGCCGTCGGCGGTGCTCTGCTCGGCGTCGGCGGCCTCGTCCTGGACGGGCGAGAAGCGAGCCGTCTCGTCCGGATCGGTGCCGGCCGGCGCCTCCGAGGCGCCACTGAGGACCTGCGCCTGCGCCGCACCCTGCTCCGTCTGGGCGACGGCGTCGGGTGCCGGTGCCGCCGAGGCCGCGGCGGGCTCACCGTAGGCCTGGCCCTGCGAGCCATAGGCCTGGGGCTGGGAGCCGTACTGCTGCTCAGCCGGCGCACCGTACTGCTGGGGCTGCGACCCAT
>DWZY01000279.1 GCA_019117325.1 Candidatus Brevibacterium intestinigallinarum | reverse complement strand
GCCTGCAGGGGCCTCCCCAAGTGCCTGGGCGAGGAGCATGTGGCTGGCGTTGAACGGCAGCCACGGCGTGATCGCCTCGAGCATCGGGACCATGGACGCGAGCTGTTCGATCAGGAGCATCCACGTGATCGGCGCGGCGACGGACACCGCGACGGAGCGCGTGAGGACGGCAAGCGCCGTCGCCATCGTCACCCACAGGAGAACGACGAGGAGATAGGCCGCGAGATAGGCCCACCCCCGCGGCGACATGGCCAGCCCGTCGGGATAGAACCTCGCCGCGACGAGTGCGAGGCCGATGCCGACGACGTACGCGAATGCGAGGAACGCCCACTGGACCGCTGCCTGTGCCGCCAACGAGGCCCATCGACTCTTCTGCGTGAGGAAGGACAGCGCCGTCGACCCCGCATTGATCTCGGTCGCGGTGTGTGTGCCGGCGAACACGATGGCCAGCACATGGAAGATGCTCACGCACTTGCCCAGATCACCGGCGTCGATCGGCCCTCGATAGGCCGGGTCGTAGACGATGCCCATCAGGACGATGGGGCCGACGCAGCAGCCGATCAGCAGCGCAGCGAAGATGCCTGTGGAGCGCACGGTGAGCAGTCGGCGCACCTCAGCTGTCAATGCTCGTGTCATCGCTCGGGCCTTTCTTTGCCATGTTCGGCTTCGGATGATCGGTCGGTGAGGCGGAGGAATTCCTCTTCCAGCCGGATCGGCTTGTCCGTCAGGGCAGTGATGAGCACGTCGAGGTCTCGGCAGGTCCGCGAGAGCGTGAGCGCGTCGGGGACCGTCTCGTCGAATGTCACGCAGAGTCCCTCGGGCAGTGCGGTTACGGGGACCCGCAGTCCGCGCAGAGCCTGCTCGACGCGTTCGTCGTCGTCGGTGCGGAGGAGCGCTTGGCGGCTGCGCGCGTGCAGAAGATCGGCGACGTCCCACTGGCCGAGCGAGCGGCCGTTGTCGATGACGACGAGGCGGTCGGCGAGGGTCTCCATCTCGCCGAGCAGGTGGGAGGAGACAAGGACGGCGTGGCCGCTCGCGGCGGCATCGCGCAGGAAGGCGCGCATCCACTCCATCCCCTGCGGGTCGAGGCCATTCATCGGCTCGTCGAGGACGATGTTGCGCGGTCTGCCCAGCAGGGCGGCCGCGAGCCCCAGGCGCTGCTTCATCCCGAGCGAGTAGCCGCCGATCCTGCGATGAGCTGCCTGGGTCAACGCGACGGCCTCGAGTACCTCCCAGGCGCGGCGGTCGGGTAGGCCGGCAGAAGCAGCGATGGTCGTCAGGTGCGCCAGTCCGGTCCGGCCGGGGTGGAACCAGGAGGCGTCGAGGACGGCTCCGACGACCTCGGCCGGCCTCGTCTGGGCGGTCAGCGGGAGCCCGTCGATGAGCACGGTTCCGGTGGTGGGCTTGTGGAGCCCGAGGAGGCATCGCATGGTCGTGGACTTGCCGGCTCCGTTCGGGCCGAGGAACCCGGTGATGGATCCGTCGGGGACCGTGAAGCTCAATCCTTCAACAGCGGTCACCTGGCCGTAGCGCTTCGAGAGACGGTCGACCTCGATCATGCGCGCCCGCCCTGGGACCGGCTGGCCGAATCCGGATGGCCGTCCCGTCCGCCAGTCAGACGCCGGTCCAGCACCGGCGACGCCGCGGCGACGACGGCCGCGACGACGAGGGCACCGAGCGCGAGACCGGAGAGCACGTCGTGGACGTAGTGGACTCCGGCGGCCACTCGAGAGGCGGCGATCGCCAGCGCGAGAGGCAACGCGAACCAGGCGAGGCGGGGGACGACGAGGATGCAGGCGGTGGCGAAGGCAGCGGCCAGCACGGCGTGATTCGACGGCCACGACCAGTCCCCGCTCCCGGGGCAGCTGAGCACAGTGGCAGTGTCGACGACGCTGCAGGGCCGCGGCTCCTCGACCAGCAGCTTGACGGCCTCGCTCAATCCGTAGGCCGTGATCACGCCGAGTCCAGCCAGCGCCAGGAGCCAGAACCGCCGGCGCTCGCGCAGCCAGCACCAGAGAGCGAGGACGCCGGCGGTCGCCACGAGGGCAAGCAGACCGAATTCGGCCACGGATCCCACCGCCGAGGCCAGTGCCGAGCCCTCGGCGAGACCGGCGACAGCGGTGAAGAGGCGCTCACGCACCGGATACGTCGCGAGAGCGAGGGCAGCAAGAGCTGCGACGGCAATCAACAGCGCGGGCCACGGCACGGGGCGGGACGAGGATCTGCGCGACGTCGAAAGCGTGCGCGTCGAAGTTTCGTGAGTCATGAAATCCACGCTATAGACGCGGTTCGGCCTCAGAATCTGCCATGCGGGGCGACTCGTCTATGCCCACGGTCATACCGGCGAGGTGCTGCGCACGCCCGATCGGGGGAGGCGGCGAGCCCACGGTCCCCGGTAGAATGGAGCGCATGACCCTAATTGATCGCCCGTCTGCGCGCCGGAGCGTCGACGCGCTAACGGCGATCGGTTTCGGGGTGCTGGCCTCCGCGCCGGAGCCGGGCTTCTTCATGCCCCTGCTCACCGGCATCGCCGCGATCGCAATCGGGCTCTGGTCCAGGGGTCCGCGCGCGGGCCTGGGAGGACTGGCAGTGCTGGTCGTCGTGAGCATGGCCCGGGCCACGTGGCTCGACGGACACTGGCTCTACGTCGCGGAGGAGTTGCCCCCGGCGCTCATGCGCGCTGGTGTGCCCTGGCTGATCGGTTTCGCCGTGCGCCAGTACATCGTCCTCGGGCGGAGGGCAGACCGCGAGCGAGAGCTGCGGCAGGTCCAGCGCCTGGCCGAGCTCAAGGAGCGCGCCACCGCCGACCGGCTCGCCCTCGCGCAGGCGCTGCACGACGACCTCGGCCACTCGTTAAGCCTCGTCGCGCTCAATCTCGGACGGCTCGAGATCGACCCGGCACTGCCCGAGAGCGCCCGCACCTCGCTCTTACACGCCCGCAACGACCTCGCCCACGCGGTCGAATGCCTGGGGGACTCCGTCTCCGGCCTCAGATCCGGCGCTCCCGTGCTGCCAATGGGCGCAGCATCTGTCGATGCACTGCTGGCCCGGGCCCGCGCAGCCGGTGCGCGCATCACCGTGCAAGGACTGCCGGAACCCAGGCGGCTGCAGGACTTCGGAGGCGAGCAGGTCACGAGGGTCCTACAAGAAGCGATCACGAACGCAAGCAGGCACGCTCCCGGCACCCCGATCGACATCACCGCTGCCGACGTCGGTGCCGAGCTGCGTCTGAAGATCGAGAACGCCCTCGGCGAGACCCCTGCCGACGCGCACACAGCGGGCACGGGCCTGAGCACTTTGGAAAGTGAGCTCCGCGCCCACGGCGGAGAACTCGCCGCGGAGAAGACGGACAGTGCGTTCGTCCTCTCAGCGGCCCTCCCGGTTCGCCGTCAGGAGCAGAGCACGCACGATGATCGCGCTGTGGAGGCGACGAGAGACGTCGATGAGAGCTCGACCGGCAGAACGAAGCTCCGCCAGCGACTGATTCTCGCCTCGACCGCGGCGATCGTCGTCGTCGGGCTCGCAGCGGTCGAGGCGCTGACGGTGGTGCAGAACCACCGCGCGCTGCTGTCGGCAGGGGCCTTCTCAAGCATCAGCGTCGGAGACGCGCGGGCGGAGACCGAGCGGATCCTGCCCGGCCACGAGCTGCCGGCCAGGCGGGGCGAGAACCGACCGGACGACTGCCACGACTACGCCGTGACCGCGAACACCTTTGACGACGCTGCCGGGGACGTGTACCGGATCTGCTTCGCGCAGGACGAGGTCTCCAGCACCGAGTACATCGCAGGAGGACAACGATGACAGCGACCGAGGCCCCGGTCAGAGTCCTGGTCGCCGACGACGACCCCCTCGTGAGGACCGGCATCGTCGGGATCCTCGACACCGATCCCGCCATCGAGGTCGTAGCCCAGGCCGCCGACGGAGCAGAGGCCCTGCGCAAGATCGACGCGCACCGTCTCGACGTCGCCCTCTTCGACATCCAGATGCCCGGGATGAGCGGACTCGACGCGCTGCAACGGCTCCGCTCCGACGGGAGCGCGCTCCCCTGCCTGTTCGTCACCACGTTCGGGGAGGACGACTACATCGCCGAGGCCATCCGGCTCGACGCAGACGGGTTTGTCCTCAAGTCCGGCGATCCGCGCCAGCTGATCGCCGGTGTGCACGCCGTCGCCGGTCGCGGAGCGTTCTTCTCGCCCTCGGTCGCCCGGCGTCTGCTCGACTCCGGCGTCTCGACGACGTACACCCAGTACGCGAGCGCCGTCGAACGCTTCGAACGCCTCACGGCTCGCGAGCGAGAGATCCTGATCCGGCTCAGCCAAGGAGAGACGAACGCTGAGATCGCGAAAGCGCTGCACCTCGCTCCCGGCACCGTCAAGGTGCACGTTTCCGCGATCCTGCGGACCACTGGAGCGCGCAACCGCGTAGAAGCAGCTCTCATCGCCATCCGCGCCAGACAAGTGTGAGACTTCTAGACTCGATATTCCCGCCTGAGCCGACCCGCTCTCAACCGCGGGGCGTAGACCGGGCCCGAGCCAACTGGGCGTCTCATTCACTGCGCACGTAGTCGGGGCCGACCTCACGCATGTCGCCCCAGCGCTCGGCTGGCGCTGAACGATACCCGCTCTCGGCTTACGCCCCAGTGCCACAACCCAGATATGCGGTAGCGCAGATCGATGACCCCGGTGCCCACCTCGATGCGCTGGGTGCGCGCCGCGATCGCGGACAGCAGCGGGAACGGTGAGGCCGCCTGCCGCGCGAAGTGGTGGACGCGGAAGTACGCGCCGTTCACCCCGATCTCGTCCGCTGCGACCGAGAGGTCGATCGCCTGGGTGAGCATGTCGCGTGCGGTGTATCCGCTGGCGGGGGCTCCGTAGTGACCGAAGCTGAGGAATCCGAAGGCCTTCATGCCCGGTGAACGCCGGCAGTCGCAGACTGATTCCCCGTGAGTGTGCGACCCAGCCGCACCGAACGGACGATAAGCTCCGCATATGGGACTGACACACATGCAGGTGACGATGCCGCGTGCGTGATCCCCGGACTCCCTCGACGCCCGATGCTCCGCTGCCGGCCACGCCCTGGGCGGTCGTCGTCGCCCTGTCCTTCGCGGCGACCAGCGTGTCCTTCATGCAGACGCTCGTCGTCCCCATCCAGAACCACCTGCCGGAGCTCCTGGACTCGACCCGCAGCGCCACCGCGTGGGTCCTGACCGTCTCCCTCGTCGCCGCCGCCGTCACGACCCCGATATCCGGACGCCTCGCCGACCTGTGGGGCAAGCGCCGCGTCCTCCTCGCCCTCGTCGTCCTCCTCATCCTGGGCTCCCTCATCGCCGCGCTCGCGCCGGGACTCTGGTGGCTGCTGCTAGGACGCGCCCTCCAGGGCGTGAGCATGGGCGTCATCGCCGTGGGCATCTCCATCCTGGGCGACCTGCCGGACCGCCGCCTCAGCGTCACCGGCATCGCGTTCGTGAGCGCCAGCCTGGGCTTCGGCGGCGCACTGGGACTGCCGCTGGCCGCCTGGATCGTCCAGGTGGGCGACTGGAAGACCCTCTTCTGGTCGACCGTCGGACTGGGGGTCGCCAACCTGCTCGTCGTCTGGTTCACCGTGCCCCACTCGCCGGGCACGGGCCGCAGAGTTGACCTCCTGGGTGCGGCCGGCCTCGGCGTCGGCCTGTCCGGCATCCTCATCGCGGTCTCGCAGGGGCCGCTCTGGGGCTGGACCTCACCGCTGACGCTGGGAGTCGTCGGGGGAGGAGTCCTCGTGCTGGCCGGCTGGGTCCTCTTCGAGCTGAGGCTGGACGAGCCGATCGTCGACCTGCGCCAGTTCTCCCGCCGGCCGGTCCTGCTCACCAACCTGGGCGCCGTCGCGCTGGGCTTCTCCTTCTTCGTCATGGAGGTCGCCTACCTCCAGATCCTCGAACTGCCCGCAGACACCGAGGCCGGCCTGGGCCTGACCATGTTCGAGGCCAGCATGGCGCTGGTGCCGCCCTCGCTCGCGATGATGGCGGCCGCCCCCGTGGGTGCGCGGATCACGAACCGCTACGGGGCCCGGGTCTCCACCTGCGCCGGCGCCCTCGTGGGGGCCGCGGGCTACGGGCTCGTCCTGCTCTGGCATGACGAGGTGTGGCACTTCATCCTCGCCGGCACCGTGTCCTGCGTGGGCGTGGCGGTCGCGTACGCGGCCATCCCCACGCTCATCATGGCGGAGGTCCCGCGCGAGGCGACGGGGTCCGCCGTGGGCGTCAACGCGCTCATGCGCAGCGTCGGCACCAGTTCCGGTGCGACGGTCACCGGCATGGTGCTCGCCTCCCGCGTCGTCATTGCCGACGGCGCCGAGGTCCCGGTCCTGTCCGCGTTCCTCACCACCTTCACCGCCGGAGCCGTCGCAGCGCTCGCCTGCGTCGTGCTGGTCTGGCTGGCGCGGGGGTCGGGTCGTGGAGTGCCCGCCGCCGTCTGATGACAAACGCACCGCAGTAGGTAGACTGGTCTACCTACTGGCTGATCGACGAGCGGGGATAGCATGGGTGCGGTGCGCGAACGGCTGCTCGAGGCCGCGGCGAGGCGGTTCTACGACCACGGCGTGCAGGCGACGGGCATCGACACGATCACGGCGGAGGCCGGGGTCGCGAAGAAGAGCCTCTACAACAACTTCGCCTCTAAGGCCGATCTGGTGGGTGCGTACATCGACGGCCGGCACCTGGAGTGGTTGGACCTCTATGCCGCGCGGTGCGCGGAGGCGACGACGGCTTCGGACCGGGTCCTGGCCGTCTTCGATGCCTACATCGACCACGCGAACGGCGCCTATGAGTTCGGGTTCCGCGGCTGTGGCCTCCTCAACGCGGCCGCCGAGTTCCCCGCCGGTGCCCCTGCCCGCGAAGCTGTCCGCACGCACAAGGAAGAGGTCGAGCAGATCCTTGCTCGCCACCTCGAGGAACTGGCAGGCACGCAACTGGCAGGTGAGATGGCCGAACATCTGAGCTTCCTCCTCGAAGGAGCCGTCGCCCGCGCGGGCCTCGAGGGCACACCCGCGCGCCTCGAGCAGGCCCGCGGGATCGCCGTCCGGATGCTGGCCGCGCTGTGACGGTGAGAGCCGCTGCGACGCGAGCATCCATGAACCGGATCGCGCTGTGACCCGGTCGTCCCTGCCGGGGATCCTCTCCGTCCTCGTCGCTGCGGTCCTGTGGGGGACCACAGGCACGGCGGCGACCTTCGCGCCCGGTGTGGGCCCCCTGGCCATGGGTGCGGCGGCGCTGGGGATCGGCGGGATCCTCCAGGGCCTCATCGCTGTCCCGTCTCTCATCCGCAACCGGGCGCTCCTCGCGCCTCGGCGCTGGGTCATCGTCGCCGGCGCTGCAGCGGTCGCGATCTATCCTCTGGCCTTCTACAGCTCGATGCATCTGGCCGGCGTCGCGATCGGCACGGTCGTCTCCTTGGGGTCCGCCCCGATCGCCTCCGGTCTCCTCGAGGTGCTCCTGGAGAAGCGCAGGCCCAGCGCGTGGTGGTTCCTCGCCGCGGTCCTGGGCATCGTGGGCAGCGTCGTCCTCTGCGTCGCGAAGTTGCACGAGGCGCCCACCGACCTCCTGCACACGATCGCGGGTGTGGGCCTGGGCCTCATCGCGGGCGCCACCTATGCCGTGCTCTCCTGGTGCGCCCACCGCCTCATGGGCGCCGGTGTGGGACGCCTCGCAGCGATGGGCGCGATCTTCGGTCTGGGCGGCCTGGCACTCATGCCGGTCCTGGTGCTCACGGGCGCGCCGCTGCTGGAGACGACCCAGGCGCTGACTGTGGGCGCCTACATGGCGCTCATCCCCATGTTCGTGGGCTACCTGTTCTTCGGCTTCGGCCTCTCCCACGTCGCCCCCAGCACGGCGACGACCCTTACCCTTGCCGAGCCCGCCGTCGCCGCCGTCCTCGCCGTCGTCATCGTGGGCGAGCGGCTGCCGCTCATCGGCTGGGCCGGCCTCACCGGCATCGGCGTCTCCCTCCTCGTGCTGGCAGTGGCGCCGGCTACGCGCGGTACAGCGACCTCGGTGTCTGTCCGAACGCGGCTCTGAACGCGGCGACGAATGCGCTGGGGGAGGAGAAGCCGCACGCGGCCGCCGTCCGGGTGACGGTGTGCCCCTCCGCCAGCAGCAGGGCAGACCGGTGCAGACGCAGCTGAGTCCGCCACGCCGTGAACCCCATCCCCAGCTCGTCCCGGAACAGGCGGGACAGCGTCCGCTCGCTGGCGCCCACCTGCCGACCCAGCTGACCCAGGGTGTGCGAGGCCGTGAGATCGGCCTCGAGCACGCGCTGGACATCGCGCAGCCGCGGATCGCGCAGGGTGGGGACGACCGTGGGCACGGCGTGTGCCGGCGTCATCCTGTCGACGAGGACGCGCAGCAGCCTGCGCTCGTGCGGTGCGCTCGCCGGTCCCTGCTTCGCGCACGCGATGATGAGCTCGCGCAACAGCGCCTCGACTCCCACGAGCATGGGCGTGTGCCGGGCCGACGGCATGAGCGCGGTCGGAATCCCCACCATCCGCACCGTCGTCGCCCCGCGCACCTGCCAGTGGTGCAGCGTGCCGCCCGGCACCCACACCGCACGGACGGGCGGCGTGAACCACGTGCCCTCCGGCACCGCGACCTCCAGTACCCCACTGCTCGCGTAGATGAGCTGGTGATCGTCGTGGCGGTGCGGAGTGACCTCGTCGCCGGGCGACAGCCGCCGCGTCTCCGTCGGCGCCACCGCGACGTGGCGGATTCCTGACATGTCGTGTCACTCTACTGGAAGTGCGCCTGCGCGATCCGGGACAGGCTGGACGCATGACCAGTGCCAGTCTCCATCCGCAGCCCACCCGCACGGCCCGCCGCGCCTCACTCCTGCTGGCCCACTCCCACGTGACGGTGGACTTCTCGCAGGGCGCGATCGCCGCGCTCGTGCCCTTCCTCGTCCTGGAGCGCGGGTACACCTACGCCGCGGCCGCCGGTATCGTGCTGGCGTTCTCGCTCGTGTCCTCCGTCGTCCAGCCCGCCTTCGGCGCACTGGGAGACCGGTGGCAGATGCGCTGGCTCATCCCCGTGAGCATCCTCCTCGCGGGTGCCGGGATCGCGGCGGTCGGCGTCGTCGACTCGTTCTGGGTCATCGCGATCGTCGCATCGCTGGCCGGGGTGGGCGTCGCCGCCTATCACCCCGTCGCGGCCAGCCGTGCGCGTGAGATCAGCGGCGGCGAGCACGTCCTCATGTCGTGGTTCTCCCTGGGCGGTAACATCGGCTTCGCCCTGGCCCCGCTCATCGTCGCGGCGACAGTGGGCGTGCTTGGCCTGGGGGCCACCCCGCTGCTGCTCATCCCCGCGCTGACCGGCCTCCTGGCCGTCGCTCTGATCCGCCGCGGGCCCGAGGCCGCCCGCACCCCCGCTGCACCGTCCGGTGCCAGCCCGGCCCGTGGCCGCGACGACTGGGGCGCCTTCACCCGCATGTCGGTCGCGATCGTGTGCCGCTCGATCGTGTTCGTGGGGATGGGGACCTTCATCGTGCTCTTCATGCACGAGCACCGCGGCGTGGGCGACACCCTGGCATCCGCCTCGCTCTTCGTCTTCTACCTGGGCGGCGCGTTCGGCACCGCGGTCGGCGGCCACCTGGCTCGCCGGTTCGCGCGGACCACGATCCTGCGCTGGTCCTACCTCATCGCCGTGCCCGTGGTCGCGGGCATGCTGCTGATCCCCGGACCTCTGGCGTGGCTGTTCATCGCGCTCGCCTCCGTCGTTCTCTACGTGCCCTTCTCCCTCCACGTCACGCTGGGACAGGACTACCTTCCGCGCCACATGGGCACCGCCAGCGGGGTGACCCTGGGCCTGGCCGTGTCCGTGGGCGGACTGGCGTCCCCGGCGATCGGCGCTGTGGCGGACCGGGTGGGGCTCGAGTACGCGCTCCTGCCGCTCATCGCCCTGCCCGCGGTCGCCTTCCTTGCCCTGCTGCGCCTGCGAGACCCGCAGGGGATGTGATCGAAGGGGCGCGGTTCAGAGGCCCAGCTGCCGGGCTGACTCGAGTGCTTCCTCGAGCGAGGACGCGTCCAGCGCGATGCTGGACCGCGGAACCTTCCAGGCCCAGAAGAAGATCGAGAACCCGGACGGCATCGTGCTGGACGCGGGCCTCGAGTACACGCTGGCATACAGCTACCCGGCAGACGAGGAGAAGGGCTTCCCGGCCGGTTCCGGCACCCTCACACTGCCGGCGAATGGTGACGCCGTGGAGAGCGACGAGCTGCCTGTGGGTGCCGAGCTGACCCTCGAGGAGATCAACCTCCCCGAGGTCCCCGGTGCCACGTGGGACACGCCGGTCCTGTCGCAGGACACCGTCACCATCGGTGAGGACGATGTCGTGACCGTCGACGTGACGAATGCGCTCACGCAGGATCTGGGCAACTTCCAGGTCACGAAGTCGACCTCGGGCGACGGTCAGGAGCTCATCCCGGAGGGCACGGAGTTCACAGTGACCTACAGCTACGAGGGCATCAACGGCTTCGAGGGCGGCTCCGGTGAACTGACCGTCAAGGCGGGCGAGACTTCGGACCTGAGCAAGGACATCCCCGCGGGCGCCACGGTAACCCTCGAGGAGCTGGCTCCGGTCGACCCGGAGGGAGGCACCTGGGGCACCCCCGAGTTCAGCGAGACGACCTTCACGATCCAGAAGGACCAGGTCATCTCGATCGACCTGGACAACCCGATCTCATGGAACGACGGGGACTTCTCCGTGGTCAAGGTCGTCGAGGGCGATGCCGCTCACTTCGTGGGTGACGATGTCGCGTTCACGGTCGACTACGACTACGTCCTGCCTGAGGGCCTCGCTGCTGACCCCAGCACGGGCTCCGGGACGCTGACGGTCCTCAACAACGGTGAGGCCGTCACCGCCGACCCGCTGCCGTACGGCACGGAGGTCACGCTGTCCGAGGTGGAGCCCGGACCGATCACCGGGGCGACCTGGACCGGTTCCGAGTTCTCCGACTCCACGTTCACGATCGGCGACGGCACCACCGTCGACGTCGTGCTGACGAACACGAACGAGCTGAACGCGGGGCACTTCTCCGTGGTGAAGGTCGTGGGCGGCAGCGGCAAGGACCTCGTGGACGGCTCGACCGAGTTCGTCGTCGAGTACTCGTACCCGGCCGGGAACGGCTTCG
>DWZY01000278.1 GCA_019117325.1 Candidatus Brevibacterium intestinigallinarum | reverse complement strand
CCGCCGGAACGGTCGCCCGCGCGTACAAGGAGCTGGAAGCGGCCGGCGTCCTCGTCACCCGCCGCGGCGCCGGGACCACCATCGCAGAGGGGATCGATCCCACCAGCCTGCCCACGGCCTCGGGCATGGATCCTGCCGTCGTCGCCTTCGCCGCGGACGCGGTCGCCCGGGCCCGTGCGCAGGGGCTGCGGCTGGACCAGCTGGCCGCGGCCGTCCGCGACGAGGTCGCCCGCGAGACGGGGGCGGACTGACCGTCCGCACCACCGTAAGATGGCCGTATGAGTGAGTCTCCCTCCGCCAGCGGTGCCCCGCACCCGCAGTCCCGTCCCGTCCTCGTCGTCGACTTCGGCGCGCAGTACGCCCAGCTCATCGCCCGCCGCGTGCGGGAGGCGGGCGTGTACTCGGAAGTCGTCCCGCACACCGCCAGCGCGCAGGAGATCGCGGCCCGCGAACCGCGCGCCATCATCCTGTCCGGCGGCCCGTCGTCCGTGAACGACGACGGCGCCCCCGCACTGCAGGAGGGCCTCCTGGAGCTGGGCGCCCCCGTCTTCGGCATCTGCTACGGCTTCCAGACGATCGCCCACGCGCTGGGCGGCACCGTCGCGAAGACGGGTCAGCGCGAGTACGGCTCGACCGCGGCCACCGTCGCGCAGCCCGGCCTGCTGCTGGACGGCGTCACGGGCGAGCAGACCGTGTGGATGTCGCACGGCGACTCCGTGACCGAGGCCCCGGCCGGCTTCACCGTGCTGGCCGCCACCGCGTCCACCCCGATCGCCGCATTCGAGGATGCGGACCGCCGCATCGCAGGCGTCCAGTGGCACCCGGAGGTGCTGCACTCCGTCAACGGCCAGCGGGTGCTGGAGAACTTCCTCTTCCGCGTCGCGGGCCTCGAGGCGGACTGGACGAACCGGTCGATCATCGACGACCAGGTCGCCCGCATCCGCGCGCAGGTGGGCGACAAGAAGCTCATCTGCGGGCTGTCCGGAGGAGTGGACTCCGCCGTCGCTGCCGCCCTCGTCCATAGGGCCGTGGGCGACCAGCTCACGTGCGTGTTCGTCGACCACGGACTGCTGCGGGAAGGAGAGCGGAAGCAGGTCGAGGAGGACTTCGTCGCCTCGACCGGCGTGCGCCTCGTGACCGTCGACGCGGTCGACACGTTCCTGGGCGCGCTGGACGGCGTGACGGACCCGGAGGAGAAGCGGAAGATCATCGGCCGCGAGTTCATCCGCAGCTTCGAGCAGACGGCCGCGGAACTGGTCGCGGAGTCGCGCGACGAGGCCGGCGGCGACATCGAGTTCCTGGTCCAGGGCACCCTCTACCCGGATGTCGTCGAGTCCGGCGGCGGCTCCGGCACCGCGAACATCAAGAGCCACCACAACGTGGGCGGTCTGCCGGAGGACCTGCAGTTCCAGCTGGTCGAGCCGCTGCGCGAGCTGTTCAAGGACGAGGTCCGGGCGATCGGCCGCGAGCTGGGCCTGCCCGAGGTCATCGTGGGCCGCCAGCCCTTCCCCGGCCCCGGCCTGGGCATCCGCATCGTGGGCGCGGTCTCCGCCGAGCGCCTCGCGATCCTGCGCCGCGCAGACGCGATCGCCCGCGAGGAGCTCACCAAGGCCGGCCTGGATGACGAGATCTGGCAGTGCCCCGTCGTCCTCCTGGCGGATGTCCGCTCCGTGGGTGTCCAGGGTGACGGCCGCACGTACGGCCACCCGATCGTGCTGCGTCCCGTCAGCAGCGAGGACGCGATGACGGCGGACTGGACCCGCGTCCCCTTCGACGTGCTCGCGACGATCTCCAACCGCATCACGAACGAGGTCGACGAGGTCAACCGCGTGGTCCTCGACGTCACCTCGAAGCCGCCGGGCACCATCGAGTGGGAATGAGGCGGCCGGGCGGATGACGCCCGCCGCGTCTGTGCGAGGGGGAGTCTCATCGACTCCCCCTCGCGCGTCTCCGGACACGAATCAACCCCCGGGTTCGCGCACTGAACGCTGTTCACGTACTCTGACTCACACGTCCTGAACGCCGTTCAGTGCCCGGCGCGGTCTCTCCCGACCGCCACCACCGAAGGAGACCTCCATGTCCCACCCCGCTCACGCTGACGGCGCGGCATCGGCGCCGCAGACCGCACACGCTCCCGCGCAGGCCACCGCATCCGCATCGACCGCTGCCCGCGCCCGCTGGGGCGCGCGCGACCTGGCTCTCGTCGCGGTCTTCACCGCGCTCGTCGCCGTGCTCGCCGCGATGCCCGCGATCCCCGTGGGCGGTGCCGGCGTGCCGATCACCCTCCAGACCCTGGGCGTCGGGCTGTGCGGAATGGTTCTGGGGCCGGCGCGCGGGTTCCTCTCCCTGGCACTCTATCTGGCGCTGGGCCTCATCGGCCTGCCGATCTTCTCGAACTTCAGCGGCGGCCTCGGCGTCCTCGCCGGCCCCAGCGTGGGCTACCTCATCGCCTTCCCGCTGTACGCGCTCCTGGTGGGCGTCGTCGCCGGATGGCTCGTCCGCCGGTACCGCGGCTGGAAGCTGTGGGCGCTGCTCCTGGTGGGCGGAGTCATCACCAGCTTCATCACCGTCCACCCGCTGGGCATCGCCGGCATGGCCGTGAACCTGGGCCTCACCACCCCGCAGGCGATCGTGGCCGACATGCCGTTCTGGCCCGGCGACATCATCAAGAACGCGGGTGCCGCGGCCCTGGCCGTCGTCGTCCACCGCGCATTCCCCGGAGTCCTCGTCCGCCGATGACACCCCAGCACGACGAGCAGCACGCCCCCGGCGTCATCTTCGAGTCAGCCTCCGTCCACGTCGAGGACCCGGCGGCGGGGGAGCGGCCGGGCGTCACCGCGCGCCGCGCGATCCTCACGGACGTGACGTGCGCGCTCACCCAGCCCACCATCAGCATCGTGGGCGCCAACGGGTCGGGGAAGTCGACGCTGCTGCAGCTCATCAACGGCCTCGTCCCGGCGGATGCCGGCCGCGTCGTGGTCGACGGCCTCGACGTCGCGACGCACGGCCGGGAGGTGCGCCGCCGCGTGGGCTTCGTCTTCACGGACCCGGGCGCGCAGCTCGTCATGCCCACCCCGCTCGAGGACGTCGAGCTCTCGCTCAAGCGCACGGTGCGCGACCGGCGGGAGCGCCGTGCGCGGGCCCTCGACGTTCTCGATGAACTGGGCGTCGCGGATCTCGCCGAGCGCAGCGTCTACGAGCTGTCCGGCGGCCAGCGCCAGCTCGTCGCGCTCGCGGCCGTGCTGGCCGTCGACCCTGCCGTCCTCGTACTGGACGAGCCGACGACGCTGCTGGACCTGGCCAACCGAGAGCGCCTGCGCGAGGTCCTCGCGGACCTCGTCGCCCGCCGCGGCGTCCGCACGATCCTCTCGACCCACGACCTCGAGGTCGCGGCCGACGCCCAGCGCACGCTCCTCATCCATGAGGGCCGGCTGCACGCGGACGGCACCCCCGCCGAAGTCGTCGCCACCTACCGCGACCTCGTCACCCGCGCGCGGGGT
>DWZY01000277.1 GCA_019117325.1 Candidatus Brevibacterium intestinigallinarum | reverse complement strand
CGACGAACCTCATCCTGTCGTTCGTGGGCCAGCACGTGCTGGGCATGCCCCGCTCGTTCTGAGTGGCTCACTCATTCTGAGACGCGTCCTCATCCTGAGTGACCGGTCGTTCTACACTGGCGCGTGGTCCGCACCCGGACCACCACCGTCAGCGCTCCCCCGCCCGGCACATCCCGCCGGGCGGGGCGACCGCGCCGAGCGACGACGCCCGGCCGCGCTGCGCCTCCACGCACTGAAACCCCACAGAAATCCGGTTCCATGTCATCGCTCATACCCCCGCCGCTCAGCCGCCGGTCGCTGCTGACCCTGGCCGGCGCCGCTCCGCTGCTGGCCGCGGCCGGCTGCGCACCCGGGGCCTCGGAGAACGGCCTCCGCCCCGACGGCGCCCTGCGCGTCGCCACGTACATCACCCCCGGCTACACCGACCTCTACCCGGGCATCGAGCGCTTCAACGAGGTGCTCGATGAGGATCTGGGATCCGGCGTCGTCGACTTCTTCGACTCCGGCGCGCTCCTGAACGCGGAGCAGCTGGTCCCCGGCATGCTGCGCGGCGTCACCGATGTGGGGTTCCAGACCTCCAGCTACGTGTCCGCGAGCTTCCCGATCCTGGGTGCAGCCGAGCTGCCGTTCGTCAACGACGGGTTCGAGCAGATGCGCCGCGCCCTCGCCCCGGACTCACCCCTCATCGCCCTCATCAACGAGGAGCTGCGGCCCCAGGGCATGTCGAGCATCGGCGCGATGCCGTGCACCGAGCAGTGGGTGTTCACGGTCGACCGACCGATCACCGAGCCCGGCGACCTGCGCGGCCTGCGCATCCGCACGGCCGGCCACGTCGAGGGCGAGATGGTGAAGTCGATGGGCGGCGCGCCCGTCGCGATGTCCTCGGCAGAGCTGTACGAGGCCCTGGAGCGCGGCACCATCGACGGGATGGTGTCCTACCTGGGCACCATCGTCTCCCGCGGCCTGCAGGACATCCTCAGGTACGGCACCCGCGCCCACTTCGGCGCCTACAGCGTCGACGCGTACGCGAACACAGCGTGGGTCGAGGACACCTCGCCCCAGGTGCAGGAGGCGCTGCTCGATGCGGGCGCCGCCTACGCCCAGGAGGGGACGGACATCCAGTTCCAGGTGTACGAGGACGAGTACCTGCCGCTGGTCGAGGGCTCCTCGATGGAGATCATCGATCTCGACGACGCCCAGACCGACGCGTTCCGCGACGCGACGAGCGCCGTCGTCGACTGGTGGAAGTCCAAGGTGGGCGACGACGAGCTGGCCGACCGCGCACTCGCACTGGTGAAGGAGGCCTGATGCTCACCGCATTCAGCGCGCTGCGCTCCGTCACCCAGTGGCTGCGGGCACTGTCCGGGATCGTCATCCTGGCCGTCATGCTCATCACCGGCTACGACGTCGTCATGCGCTACATCTTCGCCCGGCCGCTGGACTGGTCGATCACGATCTCCATGGTCGGCCTCGTCACGATCGTCCTGCTGACGGTCCCGGACCTCGAGGCCAGGGGCCAGCACATCGACATGGACCTCTTCTACCGCGGCTTCGGCCCCCGCAAGAAGCTCATCGCGGATGTCGTCACCGTCGTCGCCACGAGCGTGTTCTGCCTCGTGTCGGGCGTGACGGCGGCTGTCACGGCCGTCCACTTCCTCACCGCGGACCTGCGGACCGCCGGCACCTTCAACCTGCCGATCTGGATCGGCTACGCACTCGTCGCGCTGGGACTCCTCCTGGCCGCCGTCATGACGGTGCTGCGCTTCATCCTCACCCGCCAGGGCCACCTCGAGTCGGAGGGAGGCGCTCATGCTTGATGTCCTCGCTGTGACAGTGGCGGTCGCGCTGCTGCTGGTCCTCGTCTATCTGCGGACCCCCATCTTCATCGCGCTGGGCTCCTCCGGCCTGCTGGGCCTGCTCCTGCTGGAGGGTCCACGGGGCCTCCAGCAGATCCCCATCGCCTTCGTGAGCCAGCTCGAGAGCTACTCGCTCGTCGCCGCACCCATGTACATCCTCATGGGCGAGATCCTGGCCGTCGGCGGTCTGGGCCGGGCGATCTTCCGGTTCGCGCACGCGTGGCTGGGTCGCCTGCCCGGTGGCCTGGGCGTCACCGCGGTCGGCTCCTCCACCGTGTTCGGCGCGCTCTCCGGCGTGAGCCTCTCCGCCGTCACCGTCGTCGGCCGCATGTCGGTGCCCGAGATGCTGGAGCGCGGCTACCGCCCCAGCTTCGCGACCGGTGCGGTCGTCGCCTCCGGCGCACTGGCGATGCTCATCCCGCCCAGCCTCATGTTCATCCTCTACTCGTCCGTATCCGGCGAGAGCATCGGCGCGCTGTTCGCCGGCGGCATCGTCCCCGGCCTGCTGCTGGCGGCCCTCATGGCGACGTTCGTCATCGTCATGGCCTCGGTCAAGCCGGACCTCGCGCCCCGCGCTGATGAGGGCATCACATGGAAGGACCGGATGGACGCACTGGTGAAGGTGGCGCCCGCGCTCATCCTCATCATCATCGTCCTCGGCTCGATCTACACCGGCATCGCGACGGCGACGGAGGCCGCCGCGATCGGCGCGATCGGCGCGTTCCTGGTCGTCGGCATCTTCGACCGGGCGCTCACGTGGGAGAACATCAAGAAGATCTTCGTCGGCACGACGCAGATCTCCGGCTCACTCCTCATCATCGTGGGCTCCGCGTTCGTCTTCACCCAGATGCTGGTCGTCGTGCGCGCGGCGGAGGCCCTCACCGCCTTCGTGAGCGGCCTCTCCGTTCCCGCGTGGCTCATCGTCATCGTGCTGCTCGTCATCGTCATGGCACTGGGCTGCCTCATCGACGCCGCCTCGCTCATGCTGGTCATCACGCCGATCCTGCTGCCCATCTTCACGGAGCTGGGCTACGACCCTCTGTGGGTGGGCGTCATCCTCGTCGTGACGCTCGAGACCGCGGTCATCACCCCGCCGGTGGGCCTCAACCTGTACGCGATGAAATCCGTCGTGCCGCAGGTGGACATCGGCGCGATCATCCGGGGCGCGCTGCCGTACCTCGCCATCGAGTTCGGCCTCGTCGTCCTCATGGTCTTCGTGCCGGAGCTCGCGACCTGGTTCCCCTCGCTCACGGCCACGTGATGCGCGGCTGACATCCCCTTGTGCACCCTCGTGCCCCCGGTCCAGACTGGGGACACGAGGGTGTACCGCTTCACAGTCCGCGATGGGGCTGACGGGTGAGGGATGGGATGGCTGACGTGCAGGGGTTCGACGTCGTCGTGGTCGGCGGCGGGATCATGGGGCTCACCAGCGCCTACGAGTTGTCACGTGCGGGGCTGCGGGTCCTCGTCGTGGAGCGCGGCGAGCTGGGGTGCGGGTCGACGTCGAAGGCGGCGGGCGGCCTGCGCAGCCAGTTCTCCGACGAGGCGAACATCCTGCTGGGCGCCCGCAGCCTCGAGTCGTACGTGCGGATGCAGGAGGAGCGGCACCACGCCCTCGACCTGCTGCGGACCGGTTACCTCTTCCTCCTGAGCGACGAGGCGGATCTGGCCCGCTTCGAGCGGGACGTCGCCCTGCAGAACGAGCTGGGGCTGCCCACCCGGATCCTCACCGTCGCCGAGGCCGTGGCCCTGTCCCCCGTCGTCTCACCCGACGGACTGGTCGCCGCCGTCTTCAACCCCGCGGACGCCCACTGCACGCCCGAAGCCGCGGTAGGCGCCTACGCCCACGAGGCGCGGCGCGCCGGTGCCGTCGTCTGGACCCGCGCGGAGGCCACGGACATCGAGGTCGCGAACGGCCGGGTGGCGGCGGTCACGGTCGCCCGCAGCGGCCTCGGCGGCGGCGCGCAGAGCGAGCGCGAGGTGCGGATCGAGACCTCCCACGTCGTCTGCGCAGCCGGGGTGTGGTCGCCCACGATCGGGACGATGGCGGGGATCGACCTGCCGATCCGGCCGCTCAAGCGGCACGTCGTCGTGACCGAACCGGTC
>DWZY01000276.1 GCA_019117325.1 Candidatus Brevibacterium intestinigallinarum | reverse complement strand
GCAGATGGGCGTCCTCGCGGTGTGCGTGTCGCCGTCCGCGCTGCCGCTGCGCGACACCGGCGACCTCGTCGTCGCGACGGTCTGCGGGTTCCCCTCCGGTGCGGTCAAGAGTGACGTCAAGGCCGCCGAGGCCGCCCGCGCCGTTGCTGACGGCGCCCGTGAGGTCGACATGGTCGTCAATGTGGGCCTCGTCAAGGACGGGGCGTGGGACGCGGTCGAGGAGGACATCCGCGGGGTCGTGGGTGCGGTGGCCGGTGCCGCCCGTGACCTGGGCCTGCCGGAGGCGGACGGTCCCGAGGCCGCCGTCACCGGGTCTGCCATCGTCAAGGTGATCCTTGAGACCGCTGCGCTCACGCCGGACGAGATCGTCGAGGCGTGCCGCCGTGCGGAGGCCGCCGGCGCCCACTACGTGAAGACGTCGACGGGCTTCCACCCGGCCGGCGGAGCCAGCGCCGAGGCCGTCGCGCTCATGCGCGAGACCGTGGGCGACCGCCTGGGGGTCAAGGCCTCCGGCGGGATCCGCTCGCTCGAGGCCGCGCAGCAGATGCTGGACGCGGGCGCCTCGCGGCTGGGGCTCTCAGGGACGCAGGCGATCCTCGACCAGATCGCGGGCTGAGGCGGCCGGTGATCGAAGCCCGCGGGCCACGATGATCACTGCACCGTGACGGTCTGCGCCCGATGACGATCCGTCCTCGTCTGTCCGGACCTTTCAGGAACCCGGGCGCAGGACTCCTGTGCACTGCGGCAGACGGGCTGGGAGCCGCAGCGGGTACCGGTCCGGCTGGTCTCGGGGATCATGCCGGGGCTGGGTGAGGGGGAGGGACGTGCTCAGCTTGTCGCCGCGCACCGCCGAACGGCGCAGACCAATCCGGACGTGACGCTGGTCGAGGCGACGAAGTCGTCGCATCTGGTGCCGCTCACGGAACCCGGGCTGGTCGCCCAGCAGGTCGAGGAGCTGCTGGAGGACTGATCGCGGCCGGTTGTCACCGCATGACGAGGTTGACGCCCGCCGTGGCGAGGACGCCGAAGGTGACGCCCCACAGGATGATGCCCACGGTCTGCCAGACGATGACGGAGTTCCGGCTCGCGCCGAAGCCCACCAGCGTGGGGGCGGTGAGGTGGCTGGGCAGCGCCCACTGACCCAGGACGCTCACGCCGGGGACGCCGAAGCGGTCGAAGAGCTGTCGGATGCGCTGCTTGCCCCTGCTGGGCTCTGGGGTCTGGGGCTCGTCGTCGGTCTCCGCGCTGATGCCCGCCGCCACCTTCTTCCGCGCCGTCGCCGTCGCGCGAAGTGACGAGGCGATCCACACCGTCAGCGACATGGCGATGACGTTGCCGATGATCGCTGCGAGGATCGCGACCGGCGTGGGGACTCCCACGACGATGCCCAGGACGGCACCGCCGTAGCTCTCGACGAAGGGGATCGCGCCCACGAGCATGACCGCCAGCCACTGAAGTGCTGCGGGGAACGAGTCGGCGAAGCTCTGCAGGGATTCCATGAGGGGTCCTCTTTCCGGTGCTGGGGTGTGGTCCGGTCGCTGGGATCTGTCGCTGTGTCACGACCTCCCGCGCTGTCAAGTGTGCTTGACAGGACAAGCGTGCTTTACGTTGTCGCGGCGTGTCAAGTACGCTTGTCACATGGACAGTCGGATCCGTGAACTGCGGATGGAGGGCGGTCTGTCGCAGCAGGCGCTCGCCGTCGAGGTGGGGGTCTCCCGGCAGACGATCAATGCCCTGGAGACGGGGCGCTATGACCCGTCGCTCAAGCTGGCGGTGCATCTGGCCCGCTTCTTCGGCACGACGGTGGAGGAGATCTTCGATGTCGACTCGTGAACCCGGAGCTCCGTCTGATGGTGCGGGCCGTGAGGGCGCGGGCCGTCGACGCGCGGGCCTGAGCGCTCTGCGCGTCTCGCCCACGAACGCCGTGTTCTCACTGCTGTTCGCGGTGGCCGGCGTCCTGTTCTGGACCTATGACACGTGGCTGACCGGGCTCGTCTTCATCGTCGCCGCGCTCGCGCAGTACGGCATGGCGCTCGTGGTGCGGCGCGGCCGAGGAGTGTCCGACCTGTGGCGAGCCAGTGCGTTCGAGCCCGGCGACGAGCGGGATCGTGCGATCCTCCAGCGGTCGGCCGCGCTGGTCGGCTACGTCGTGGGTGTGGGCAGCATGGTCCTGTTCGTGCTCGTCCTGCTGCTGTTCCAGGAGCAGCGGGCGCTCCTGTGGTACCTGGCAGGTCAGACGATCGCCGTGAACGCGTTCTGGGGTGCCACGATCCTCGTCATGACCCGTCGCGGCTGACCTGGCGCAGCTGACGCATCGCGCGGGGTCGGTCCACATCAGATGCGGCCCGCGTCAGAGGCGGAAGAACGTTCGCAGGTCCGCCGCGATCGCGGTGAGTCGGGCACCGGCCGCGTCCCACGCGGGGCTCACGCGGACCAGCGGGTCCTGCGAGGTGCCGTCCTCGTCGGACGGGGCGTCCACCGCCTCGACCGCCTCGAGGTAGCACTTGAGCTTGGGCTCCGTGCCGGACGGGCGCACGATGACGCGGTCACCGGTCTCCGTGAGGAGGACGATCCCGTCCGTGGGGGCCAGACCCTCATAGCCCTCAGCCATGTCCGCGACGCGGGCGACGGGGGAGCCGCCCAGATCCTGCGGCGGCTGTGCGCGCAGTGCGGCCATCGCGCGGGCGATGAGGGAGGTGTCCTCCAGGCGGAAGGTGAGCGGCTGGGTGCGGAACACTCCGTCGACGGCACGGATGCGCGCCAGCTCGTCCGGCAGGCTGCGACCGGCGGCCCGCAGGCGTGAGGTGAACGCGGCGAAGAGCACGGCGGCGCTGATGCCGTCCTTGTCGCGCACGTCAGCTGGCGCGACGCAGTAGCCCAGCGCCTCCTCGTACCCGTAGACCAGGCCGGGCACGCGGGAGATCCACTTGAAGCCCGTGAGCGTGGGGGAGTGCGCGATCCCGTGGCGGGCGGCCAGGGCACCCAGTGCCCGGGAGGAGACGATCGAGCTCGCGAAGACTGGGCCCTCTGCGGCCTCGGCGTCGTCCGAGGTCACGGACTGCGCGACGGCCTCGCCCAGCAGGAGGCCCACTTCGTCGCCGGACAGCTGATACCAGCCGGAGCCATCTGGGGCGGGAACCGCGGCGGACATGCGGTCCGCGTCCGGGTCGTTCGCGATGATGAGGTCCGCCTGCACATCATCCGCCAGGGCGATCGCCTCGTCCAGGGCGCCGGCCTCCTCCGGATTGGGGAACGCGACGGTGGGGAAGTCCGGATCCGGATCGCGCTGGGACTCGACCGGGCGGACGTCGGAGAAGCCGGCGGCCTCGAGCGCACGGGCCAGAGTCGCCGCACCCACCCCGTGCAGGGCGGTGGTGACGATGCGCAGGCTGCCGCGCGGGTCGGCCTGCGCACCCAGCTGGGCGAGGGTGTCGAGGTACTCGGTGACGACCTCGGAGCCCAGGGACTCCCAGCCGGACTCCGCCCGCGGGACGGAGGAGACGGAGTCGACCCGGGCGATGTGCCCGGCGATGAGCGCGTCCGCCGGCGGGACGATCTGGGCGCCGGCGCCGTGCGCGGCGGTCTGTGCGTCCAGCGCGGTGAGCGGGCGCAGGCCCAGGTAGACCTTGTACCCGTTGTCGCGCGGCGGATTGTGGGACGCCGTCACCATGACGCCCGCGTCCGCCTGCAGGTGCTGCACCGCGAAGGCCAGCACGGGAGTGGGCAGCTTGGCCGGCAGCAGCAGGGCACGGCCACCGGCGGCGGTGACGACGGCGGCGGTGTCGCGGGCGAAGTCCGCGGAGCCGTAGCGGGCATCGCAGCCGATGACGACGGTGAACGGATCCCCGTCCGGGCAGTGCTCCGCGAGGAACGCGGACAGCCCGGCGGCCGCGCGGATGACGACCGCGCGGTTCATCCGGTGCGGTCCGCCGGCGATCTCACCGCGCAGTCCGGCGGTGCCGAACTTCAGCAGGCCCGTGAACCGGTCCGTGAGTTCCGCGAGCGCTTCAGCGGCCGCGGCGCCGGATTCCGCGAGTGCGGTCTCCAGCAGCTCGCTGAGCTCCGCACGGGTCGTGGGGTCGGGGTCATCCTGGACCCAGGCCCGGACGATGTCCGGGTCGAATCCAGCGGTGAAGGCGCTGGCGACCGGGGCCATGTCAGTCCTCTGCGATTCGAGTGACGATCTGGGCCAGCAGCTGGGAGATGCGGGGACCGGCCGCCTGGCCGGCCTCGATGACCTCCTCGTGGCTGAGCGGGGTCTCCTGGATGCCCGCCGCCAGGTTGGTCACCAGGGACAGTCCCATGAGCTCGAGGCCGGCGGCGCGGGCGGCGATCGCCTCGAGTGCGGTCGACATGCCCACGAGGTCGCCGCCCAGGATCTTCGCCATCCGCACCTCTGCGGGGGTCTCGTACTGGGGGCCGCTGAACTGGACGTAGACGCCCTCGTGCAGCTGGGGGTCGATCTCGCGGGCGATGCCGCGCAGGCGCGAGGAGTAGAGGTCCGTCAGGTCGACGAAGTTCGCACCCGTCAGCGGGGTGGCGCCGGTGAGGTTGATGTGGTCGTTGATGAGGACGACCGAGCCGGGCGCGTAGTCCGGGTTGAGGCCGCCGCAGCCGTTCGTCAGCACGAGCGTGGTGCAGCCGGCCGCCGCCGCGACGCGCACGCCGTGCGCGGTGGCCTGCGCGTCGCGTCCCTCGTAGAAGTGGCGGCGGGAGCCCAGCACCAGTGCGTGGGCGCCGCCGGGCAGGCGCACCGTGCGCAGGCGGCCACCGTGGCCGGGAACAGCGGGGGCATGGAACCCGGGGACGTCCGCGGCTGCGGTGTCCGCGATCGTCTCGCCCAGGAGGTCCGCGGCGCCGCCCCACCCGGAGCCCAGGACCAGTGCGATGTCATGGCGGTCGATGCCTGCCGAGTCGTTGAGGATGTGGGCTGCCTGCTGGGCGAGATGGGTCGCCTGGTCGGACTCGTGTGCGCTCATGCCACGAACAGTACCGCCCACAGCGGACACGGTCATCCGGGCCGCGTCGCCGATAGGATCGGACCCAGCAGAACGCGGCGGCCCGACCCTGTTGGACCGTCGCCGTTCCGTCCGCCCGCTCACGTCCCCGCCCGCGCAGGAGCCGCCATGTCGCCCAGCACCCCCGCACCCTCGACCGTCACCATCCGCTCGTGGAAGGACGGTGACGATCGCGCGCTCGCCCAGGTGCTGCCGGACCCCGGCAACCCCGCCCAGCTGGCCGCACGCGCGCTGCTGCGCGAGCCGGGCACCTCGCCGCTGACCCGGACCGTCGTCGCGACGGTGGGAGGCGTGGTCGTGGGCGCGGCCGCGATCGCGGAGTCCCCGGCCCACCCCACCCGGGCATGGGTCCACGTCGAGGTCGCTCCGGGGGAGCGACGCACGGGCGTGGGCACCGCACTGCTGGCCGCCGTCGTCGCCGAGGCCGGGGAGACGACGCTTGCGACGCTGGGTCTGCGCGCGCGGGTCGCGGCAGATGACGCGGCGGCCGTCGCATTCGCTCGTTCCGCGGGTTTCGCGGACCTGTTCACGACTCGGATCGTGCGCATCGATGCGGGCGCGCTGGGGACCGCGGGCCTGGATCGCACAGAGGACCTGCAGGTCATCGACACGGGGTCCGTCGCGCTCACGCAGGCATTCGCCGCCTGGTACGAGCGGGTCAACGCTGTCGACCCGGCTGCGCCGATGAGCATCGGCCAGGTGAACACGCGCTTCCTGTCCGAGGCCGCGGGCGCCCACGGTGCTGCCCTCTGGCGTCCCCGCGGGGACGCGGGAGCCGAGGACCTCAACAAGCGCCCGGTGACCGCGTTCGCGGTCTCCTACGCGCAGGAGCGCGGTGACGCGGGCGAGCCTGGAGGCGAGGGACTCGCGGAGGCGGCGACGGCCTCGGGCGAGGCGGACGGCCGGGTCCTGGGCGTGGCCGGCGGCGAGGACGCGACCGAGCTGACCGCTGGCAGTGTCGACGGGAATCTGGACGACCTGCGGTCGCTCATCGCGCGGCTGTCGGTCGACACGCCCGTCGTCGTTGAGGTGACGGACGCGATGGAGACGGAGTCAGCGCTGGTCGACGAGCTCGTCGAAGCGGGGAGCGCTCGGGTGCTCACCTCGTACGCGACGCTCGTGCGGGACTGAACGACCAGACCGCGGCGTCAGAGCGTCGTGGTCGAGTCAGCAGTCCGCGTAGCCTTCGGGACTGTAGTCGCCGTAGATGCCTGCCCCTTCGCACGTGTGCGGCGCATTGGCTTCGGCTTCAGCCTCTTCTTCTCCCTGACGGTCCCAGTGCTCTTGTTCCTCCAGCCATTCGGCCTGCTCGCGCTCGCGTTCTCGCTCTGCTTCCGCGCCGCGGCACTGGTAGGCGGGTCCGTTGCAATTCCAGCCGTCTGGAATCACCTCGTCGGAGGGCTCGACCACGGGTGGAGGCGCTGGTTCAGCGGTGACGAGTTCCGCGGTCCAGGTGCCCACCAGACCCGGTTCTCCCGTGACCGTCATCGCGGGCTGCGACTGTGTGTTGCTGACTGACGAAGGGTCGTCCGGCTGGCACGCGGTCAGACAGAGAATCAACAGTGCAAGAGGAGCGAAGCGCCTCATACCGAGTCCAGCAGTCAACGTGACCACCGCTTGCGCCAGACCGGCATGGTGCCGATGGCCGCACGCGGCACGTCCGTGGGCCGAGTCTGGACGAACATGGAACGGCCATGCGGGTAGGCAGGGGCGAGAGGGGACACGACACTCCAGTGCGAAAGGGGCGTCTCGACGGTTGGGCCGACTCGCGACGCGGAAACCAGTACTGATCTGGAGTGTATTGGACTCCGGGAGTCGGGGAGATCTCTGCCCCCGCGCGTGACTGGGCCGCCTCGGACGTCCTGGGTCGCGAGGATGCCCATGCGGGTCCGCGGGTTATATGGCGCACTCTGTGGACCGGTATTCATTCGGGAGCGTGATCCACGACGGTGCTGATCCGCACCGGGACGGGAGTGCCGTCCGTCAGCCACCAGGACGCTGAGACCGCTGCGGGGATCGAGGGGCAGTCGCGGAATCCCGCCGCTCGCAGAGCCGAGTCCCGCCATTCGCCCACAAGGAGGAGCGGGCCCCTGGTCTCTGGTCCTGTCCGTGACACGGGTGGACTGGAGCCGCTCGTCACGAGGCACACGGGGCGGCCAGCAGAGCTCGCAGCATCCGCCGCGTCGCGCTGGTGCGGGTCGGCAGGGTCCGCGACGATCGTGACACCCTGTGGTCCCAGTGCCTCCGTCAGTTCGGTGAGGGCAGAGGCCTGAGGTGAAGCGACGACCTGTGCAGCGCCGTCGCGGATCACGGTGAGAACAGCGCCGTCCGTGATCGGCTCCCAGAGGACAGGTGTGCCCGCAGGATCGGTTCCGATGCGGATGATGGGACGGGATCCTGCGCTCAGTGGATGCTCGGGTGCGCCGGAGCGCGCACGTTCCGTGAAGTCGGTCCACAGAGGATGCGCGGGGCGCTCGGAGATCGAGGCCCCCTGCGCTGCGGCGGGTGGCAGCGCGATCTGCAGATCCGCGCCGCCGTGGTCGTCCGTCAGCGACCCCTCGCCCAGGAGGACGGCGCGGCCCGGCGGCCACTCACCGGCGAAACGTGTCGCCTGCAGGCCGAAGAAGACCGCATCCGCTTCTGCCGCGGGAGGGAAGACGATCCGTGTCGCCGCGGCCTGCGACAGGCGCTGCGCCAACTGGCGGCGGTGACCGGACACGACGAAGCGCATGCCCGCACTCCCGGTGAGCAGCCGTTCGAGCCTGTCCACGCGCGGCGATTGCTGCTGGGCATCGACGAACTCATCCCAGTCATCGATCGCCCACACGACAGGGCTCCGCTCTGAGGCGCAGACACGCATGAGGTGGTCGATCAGCCACGCCTGCTCGTGGCCCAGCCGGAGGATCCCGTAGTCGTCGACGGACGGGAGCCCCGCGTGCGGACTCAGATGGACGACCGGCAGACCCGCCGCACGGAACGCGATGGCCAGCCCGTTCACGGCTGTGGTCCATCCTCGTCCGCGTCCACCGGAGACGGTCACTGAGCCGGACGAGGCATCGACCTGTGCGGGTGCCACGCGATTGTCATCGGGCAGATCGATGAGACCGATGGCTTGAGCCCGTGATGGCCGTTCTCCGGAGCCGTGCGACGAGGGGGTCAACGAGTCGATGAGGCGGGGATCGTCGGAGTGGAGCCGAGACGGCAGCGGTGCAGCGATGACCTCGTGCCGGGGACCCGTGGGGCCCGACGCGCTGGAGACGAGGGGTGGCTGGTCACAGTCGAGCACCACGACCTCGACCGTCGGATCAGTCAGGGAGGCGAGGGTCGCGTGCGGCGGTTCCGCGGGGACATGAGGAGCATCATCGGGCATGGCCGACCGCATCGCTCGGACGCCCGAGTCGTCGGAGACAAGCGCCGTGCCGGGCGCACGGGCGTCGATCCAGGCAGCATCCGGGATGCCCAGCACCTCGCGGGAGTCTGCGTCGTCGCGCACCCGCAGGCAGATGCGCAGCGAGATGTTCGCGCGCATCCGCGCGGAGACGACTCCGGACGGGCGCTGTGTGGCCAGCACGATGTGCACCCCCAACGAGCGGCCCACCGCGGTGAGGTGCTCGAATGCGGTGACCACGTGAGGGCCGAGCGAGGTGAGGACGTGGAACTCATCGATGACGACCAGCAGACGCGGCAGCGGTGCGATGGACGGATCGACGAGCGCGCGCTCCAGGAGATCCTCGAGGTCCCGGCAGCCGGCACCCGCGAGGTGACGCTCCCGGCGCGTGATCTCTGCGGTGATGCTGCGGACGGCGCGGAGAGCGGCGGCCTCGTCGAGGTCCGTGATGACGCAGTCCGTGTGGGGCCGGGTCAGGAAGCGCGACAGACTGGCCCCGCCCTTGAAATCGAGGAGGACGAGGCGCAGCTCCGCAGCCGAATGCGTGCGACACAGACCGTCCAGCCAGGTCTCGAGGAGGACTGACTTCCCGCTGCCCGTCGTCCCGGCGACCAGAGCGTGCGGGCCGGATGCTCGCAGGTCCACGAGGGCGAACGGCTGTGCGGCTTGCTGCTCCGTGGAGTGTGCAGAGGCGGACGGTGACCGGCTCAAGCTGCTGGCGGGGGCCGCCGGCCGTGCGGTCGCCGGTCCGAGGGGCACCGTGAGCGGTCCTGCCCCGGGCCGTCCCGCGGCGTCCCACAGGCGGAGGACGTCGGTCATGGGTGTGGTGGGGATCGTCGTCGCAGCGGGCAGGTCGCGGGCGCCTGCGGCCCGGGGCGGTCCGATCGTCGCGAGCAGTCGGAGGAACGTCGTTGCGGACAGGGCGTGGATGTGCGCGCTGCCGCTCAGGGGCACCCCGTGCTGCTCACTGGACGAACTCGGCCGCGTGGCCCTGCGGTCAGTGATCAGTCCCGTGACAGGGTCGGGGATCTGCACCTGATCCGCTCGACCCGAAGCACTGCATCGGATGTCGACGACGGCATCGTTCACAGACTGGGGTCCGCGCACGGTGAAGCAGGCCTCGGTCGTGTCGTGCGTCGGCTCGGGATGCATCTGCGGGCCCGATGCCTCCTGCTCGACGACGCATTCAGATACGGGACTGCGCAGACCGGAGAACTCCGGGAACCCCGTCTCCGCGCGGCAGCCGCTGCCTGCGGCCAGGTGGGCCACGACGAGGGCCCGCACGATCTCCCGGACACGGACCTCGGGACCCCGCACCCGGAACGTCAGGCGCCTGTCGAGCAGAAGCGGGGCGCCGTCCGCGGTGAGGCGGGCGGCGTCGCCGTCGAGCTGGTGCGGTGGAAGTCTGCGCAGAGCACGTGCCCGTGCTCGCCGATCACGCGGCAGCCGGACGCCCACCGGGGTGAGGACGTGGCCGGTGCCCAGGACGAGCGTGTCCCTCGCAGCCGCCCGCGCGGGGAGCACCGCAGCGTCGTAGGCGGTGGACTCCAGCGCACGGACGAACGACCGCAGGCGGGACCCGAGCTCTGTGAGCGTCGTGGAGACAGCGACACGATGGCCGCGCGCTGCCTGAGCGGACTCCCGGGCGTGACGCCTGCGTTCGGCTCGCAGGGTGAGGGCCGCGGTCGCCGGGCCCGCGAGGCTCAGCAGGAGGAACCACCACGTGCCGACGATGAGGGCGAGTGCCATCCCGATCGCCAGGGGCGCGACATAGACGATCCAGGACGGGGTGCGCACGTCCGCGACTTCGTTCAGTTCGGGCCAGTCAGAGCACTCCGCCGTGTGGCTGGCGTGCGCATCCGCGATCCGACCGGATCGCGAGGGCAGCTGAAGGGTCGTCGACCCGATGATGCATGGGACAGCGGACCCGACTGGCGGTGCATCCTGCTGCGTCCCGTGTCCCAGTGCGAAGGCCGGGCGGTTGTCCACGCGGATTCCCGCGGGTCCGTTCGAGAGCACGAGAGGCCTTCGGGACAGGTAGGGATCGGCGAGATGCACATCGACGCCACCACTCCGCCCCACGGTCCATTCGCCCTGCGGCAGGGCGATCGCGAAGCCGGACTCCGGGCCCGCGCGGACGACCAGGCGTGCGTGTCCCGCCGGGGTGGGGGTGCATGCGGGCAGGAGCGGGAGCCCGGGCGCCTCGACGGTGACGGGGTGGGCACGCGCCCAGTCCGACCAGGGGAGCGCAGACGGAACGGTGCGGGCGGCCTGCAGACCCACCGCATCCAGGACCCGGGCAGCGGGCACCCACCCGGGCGCGGTGACACGGGCACTGGCCGGGACGGATCCGGTCACGACGTGGATGATGGCGGTGCTCACACCTGCAGACTGGTGCGGGCACGGGGACATCGTCGCCCGCGTGCGCCGGTTGGGGACGGGGGCGCGCGTATCCACAGAAGGACGTGCGGGGCGCGGGCGGGGCAGGCCACGTGCCTGTGACGCGTGGTGGTCAGGACGTCACAGGCGCAGTGCCCCGCGGACGGTCGCGCTCGCCTCCAGCTCGATCCATGAGGCCCCGAAGGGAGACAGGAGCGCCGGGGTGTAGGTGACATGCAGATCGACCTGAGCGCTCAGGCCGTCGGGACTGCGACCCACCAGCCGCACATCGGAGTACCGCCCAGGAACGTCGACGGCATCCAGGTAGGAGCGGGCAGCGGTCGTCACACCGTCGTCGGTCAGCACGATGCCCGGTTCCTGTGTGGGCGCGGGGTCGAAGGACTCCGCGGCGGCCAGGGCAGCCGAATCCGCCAGGGCGAAGAGCTTCCGGTGCGCCAGCCACACGTCGGTGATGAGTGCGGCGAGAAGGATGAGGGCCAGCGCGATCGACGTGAATCCGATCATGAGAGGCGTGATCGAGCCATCGTCGGTTCGTCCGCGGCGCCTCCCGGTCTGGAAGCGGACTCGTGTGAGGATCGCCCACGGCGCCCGGCCCGTCACGGGACCACCGGGGCGATGAGGTCCGTGTGGGACGACTGCACGACCATGAGGGGGATGCGCGTCTCGCCCAGGATCGCCGGGATGCCCGGGATCGGGATCCTCGCCGTCACCGTCGCCGTGACCGGTGCACCGGCCATGGTGCACGAGTGGGCGCAGTGCAGGTCGATGTCCCACTCGGCATCCTCCAGGTCGTGATCCGCGAAATGGAGCTGCGCGATCGTCTGGGCGGTGGCCTGCGCGTCAGCGGGATGTCGCGCGGCCGTGCGTGCTGCGTCGATCGCACTGGACTGCGCCGCGTACAGACCGGCCTGCACCTGGGCCAGCGACACGATGAGGAAGAGGAGCGGCAGCAGCAGCACCGTCGTGCCCACGATGAACTCGATCGGCGCGGTTCCGTCGTCCGGTCGGCGCCGCCTCACAGCGCGGGATCCTCTGCGAAGGCTCGACCGGTCAACTCCCACGTCTGGCCGGTACTCGCGAAGCCCACGACGGGGACGGGCACGCGCACGGTCACTGTGATGAGGGTCTGTGGGCCGGACGGCGAGCTGTCGACCCGGATGTCCTGCGCGTAGCGCTCATTCACGGCGGCAGCGATGAGGGTGGCGGTGTGCTGGGCTCCATCAGCCTCCGAACGGTCGGCCGCCGCGGCCATCCGGGCTCCCGCGATGGCAGAGTCGACGACGGTGTTCCGCACGTGCAGGGCCAGACCGATCTGGAGGAGTGCCGCGAACACGAGGGCGAGCAGTGCCGACACGAGGACGAACTCGGCGACAGCGGACCCGGCGTCCCGACGAAGCGCCGCGGCCCTGGCCCGAGCAGCGGTCATGGGCGCCTCAGCCCGCCTGCCGCACCCGGTTGATGCTGTCCGTGAAGAGAGAGGTGAAGGCCTCACCGGCCAGAGCCCACAGCGCGACCACGAGGGCAGCCGTCATGACAGTGATGAGAACCCAGCCGGGCACATCGCCGCGGTCTGAGCGGGTCTCGCGGCGGCCTCGGGCGCGTGGCGGCGTGGGAGTGGCACGCGGGAGCAGCAGGAGCGTGAGGAGCGCTGTGCGAGCGGTGGCCAGCAGCGCGACGAATCGTGTGAGCATGGGGCGGGTCTCCTTCGGTGTGCGGTCGCGGACGAGGTCGGGAGTCAGGGGCCCAGCTGCAGCACGGCCAGCGTGGGATACAGGGCGAAGACGACGGTGACGGGCAGGACGAACAGGACAACTGGAACGAGCATGCCGACTTCCTTCTTGCCGCTCACCTCCATGAGGGTGCGCCGGCCGTGCTCGCGGACATCGGTCGCCTGCGCGCGCAGCACCTCGGCCAGGGGAGTGCCGCGGGAGGTCGCGACCGCGATCCCGTCGACGAACCGGATGATCGACGGATTGCCGGTCCGCTGGCCCATCTCGTCGAGCGCGTCGACCAGGGGCGTGCCCGTCCGCACCTGCGCGAGGGCTCGCGACAGCTCCTGACTGAGCTCTCCCCGAGTCGAGCGGCACACGCGCTCCAGGGCGTCGATCGTTCCCTCTCCCGCCGTCATGGACAGGGCCAGCAGCTCTGCGATCGTCGGGAACTCCGCCATGATCCGCTGCTCGCGTTCGCGCACCTGCTGGGAGAGCCACCAGTCGTTCACGACGTGGCCGACGACCGCGCCGATGCCGATAAGACCCAGCAGGACGACGGGCGAGAACCCACGGGTGAGAGCGGACAGCGCGCCCACAGCAGCACCTGCGGCCAGACCCGCCAGGATGAAGAGGACCTGGCGCGTGCGGAACCGCTCGATCGTCGTCACCCCACCCAGCTGCTCGAGGCGCCGGGTGACGGAGGCGTCCGTCGTGATCCGCGAGGACAGCCACGTTCCGGTGCGGGACGCGATCCGCGCCGCGATCCCCAGCACACCGGTCCGCGGGCCGGCCGGTGGTCCGTAGAGGGACGCGACCCGGGGCTGGTCCCGCAGGTACGGGGCGATCCGGTCCTCGAGTGTGGGGCGGCGGAGGATGGGCAGCTGCGCGACGGTGACCGCCAGGGAGACCCCCAGGACCAGCCCCATGATGACCGCCACGCTGGGGTTGAAGATGTCGATGTGCGCCCAGATCGCCGCACTCATCGCAGCACCCGCGGCTCACTGGGCAGGCGTCCGATCCGCTTCATCGCCTGATAGGCGCCCAGCGACACGACCACTCCGGCGCCCAGGAGCATCGTGCCCTGCGCGGTGCTGTACGCGGCGGCCGCCTCGCCGCGCGTGGCCAGGAGTGCCAGGACGACCCACGGTGCGGCGACCGCGAGCCTGGCGCCTGTGACCGTCCAGCTCTGCCGCGCCTTGAGCTCCGACCGGGTGCGCGCATCATCCCGGAGGAATTGCGCGAGTGTTCGCAGCAGCGTGCCGAGCTCGGTCCCTCCGACATCGCGCGTCACGGCCAGGGCGGCGACGATCCGGTCCGCGACGGGGTCTGCGCTCGCCCGCTTGAAGGCCTCGAGCGCCAGGGTGAGGGAGCCGGTTGCGCGGTACTCGTCCTCGAAGACGACGAAGACCGGTCGCAGACCGTCGGGACCTCGGTGTGCCAGGGCGGCCAGGGCCTCGGGCAGGGACATGCCGGCCCGAACGCCCGAGTGGAGATGATCGATCGCGTCTGGCCACAGGACCCGGCGCTCCACCTCCCGCGACCGGGCACGGCGCCTGACGATCGCGTACGGGAGGACGGTGGCGAACCCGGCGAAGCACAGGCTGATCGACGCGGAGGCGGTCAGCGCGTAGCCCACCAGGAACACGAGGACGCCGGTGCCGGCGCACACGAGGAGCAGCGAACCGGGCGAGACGCGCGGCAGGTCGGCGGCGACGAGGTCGTCGGCAAGGTCGCTGATGAAGCGCGACCGTGCACGGGTGCGGACCGGCGGCTCCCAGAACGACGACCAGATGCACAGCAGGCCGGCCGCCAGGAGGACGCCCAGCAGTGTTGCCGTGAGAGTGGTGGTCACGCGGCCTCCAGCAGCGAGTGGAGGTTCTTCCCGATCGCGGCGATCCGGTCGCCCAGGTGGCTGAACCCGCGACCGCGGACCAGCCGGCCGTCGGAGTCCGTGTGGAAGACGGTCTCCAGCTCGACGGTGTCGCCCTCGATCCCGCCGGGGATCGCGACGATCTCCTGGACCCTCCGCGCACCGTTGCGCAGCAGGGCGAGGTGAACGACCAGATCGATGCATCCGGCCACGGTGGGGGTGACGAAGGACGAGCCGATATTGGGGCCAGCCAGCAGCGGTAACGTGCACATCTTCGTGATCGCGCTGCGGGCGGAGTTCGCGTGCACGGAACCCATCGACGGCAGGCCCGCATTCATCGCGATGAGCATGTCGAAGCTCTCCGCCTCCCGGACCTCACCCACGATGATGCGGTCCGGTCGCATCCGCAGTGCCTCCTTGACGAGGCGGCGCAGGGCGACCTCGCCCGTCCCCTCGAGGCTGGACTGACGGCACTGCATCGCCACCCAGTCGCGGGCGGGCACGGACAGCTCGAACACTTCCTCGCACGTGATGACGCGGTCGCGGACGGGGATCGATCCGCACAGCGCGTTGAGCATCGTCGTCTTCCCCGCCTGGGTCTGCCCGGAGACCAGCACATTGGCGCCGGCGGCGACGGCCGCGTCGAGGAAGCGTGCGGCAGCAGGCGGGAGCGAGCCCGCCTCGACGAGGTCGGTGAGGCTGCGGGTGTGCGCGATGAACTTGCGGATGTTGATGGCCGGATGCGCCCGCGTGATGTCCGGCAGGACGATGTGGAGCCGCGAGCCGTCCGGCAGGGACGCGTCGACGAACGGCGAAGACAGATCGACGCGCCGCCCGGTGGTGCGCAGGAGCTGCTCGATGAGCGAGGAGACCTCAGCCTCGGACAGGACGACGGGGGTGAGCTCGGAGACCCCGTGCCGGGAGACGAAGACCGCGTGCGGCCCGTTGACCCAGAGCTCCTCGACCGTCGGATCGTCCAGGTACTGCTGGATCGCCCCGTACCCGGTCAGGTCGTCCAGGACGCTGCGGCGGGCCGCGTCCGCGTCCGTCAGCAACGGCAGCGAGCCGGACAGCGTCCGCTCGTCGTAGGACCGGATCACCTCGTCGATGAGGTCCGCGGTGGGGCGCGCGTCCGACCGCGGATCGAGCCCGCGCGTGCGGATGAGATCGCGCACCTCAGCGCGGATGATCTCTAGTGCCTCCATCGGACGGTCCTCTGCGCGTCGGTGAGTGCCTGACTGTGACCTGAGCCACTGCTGAGAATCACCGTAATGAGAAGTAGTCGCGATGGAAAGAGCTCTGTCGAGGCTGTGGATAGCCGGCAGCGTGATTCCGGGTGGGTTTGGCCTGCCCCATGGCACGGAGTGAATGTGCGGGCGTGGCACTGGTCTGGACGCTGGAGGTCTCTGGCGCGTCGCGATCGTACGAAAGTGCGAGTGAGTCGTGTTACATTCAGCACGATCAAGCTGAATCGCTCGCTCGAGCCCGGCTGAAGGACACCATGAAGCGGACGAAGTCCCTGCTCGCCGCATGTATTCTCGTCGTTCTTGCCGGGTGCGGAGCGAGTGCGGCTGAGCCCGCAGAGCCCCCTGCGACTCCGTCGCCCCTCGAGGCGGCGAAGGCGGAGGCCGCTGAGTTGACGGCTGAGTGGGATCCGCTCGATCCCTCCGAAGCGGAATTGCCGGGCACCGCGACCCAGCACTTCTCCGCCGCCCAGGTCGACTCGGTCGCAGCAGATGCGTGGGCGCTGCTGCAGAACTATCAGGAGCACACGCAGGCGGCAGGAGGCGACGAGGCTGCCGCCGCCGCGGATGAGTTCATCTCCTCCGCGCCGGGAATGCTCGCGGACTACATGCGAGAGGATCTGGCGAGCCGCGCTTCCGACGACGACGCGTGGCTCCTCCAGCTGCTCTACGCTCACCCGATCGACTCGCGATACACGATCGAAGACGGAAGTCGCACGACGGTGGCGTGGGACGTGAGCGAGGTGAGCATGCACGACACCGTGGGTGTCGAGGTCACGCTCTTCCACAGGACCTACTACGACCTCACGTCTCCGGACGGTGATGAGGGATTCGTGACACTGGGTCGCTGGATCACGCTGGCCACGATCGATCCCGAATACGCGTCGGAGAGCGGAGATTACGCGTGGTACCTGAATTTCTTCACAGGAGGCGCGGAACCGTGCAGCGCCTTTGCTCGACAGGTGCTGGAGCCCTCGGATGACTTCGATGAGGAGCGGTCCCTCGAGCTGATGAGCATCGGCGCAGGGGAGTTCGCGCCGAAAAGCGAGTTCGAGAGTGACAAGACGGAGCTGAACGACTACGTGGCGGAGTGCTCAGAAGATGACACGGCCGCGGCCTGAGCCGCACGGGCCGTCCACCCTCCCGCCCCACAACTGATCGTTCGTTCTACGATGGCGGCATGACTGCTCACGACGCCAGCGCTGCCGCATCGAGCCCCACCACTGTCCCGCTGCCCGCGGACGAGCCCCAGCGCCTCCGCGGCATCGCCGCAGATCTGGGCATCCCCGGATTCGTCGACATCCACACGCATTTCATGCCGACGAACGTGCTGGACAAAGTGTGGGGCTACTTCGACCACGCCACCGAGCGCGGTCTGCGCCCGTGGCCCATCGCCTATCGCTGGGACGAGGAGGCTCGCGTCCAGCGCCTGCGCGACATGGGCGTGCGCGCGTTCACTTCGATGCTCTACCCGCACCGCGCTGGCATGGCCGAGTGGCTCAACGGCTGGTCCGCGGACTTCGCGGCTCGCACCCCGGACTGCGCCCACACCTCGACCTTCTACCCGGAGCCCGAGGCCGCTGACTACACCCGCCGAGCCCTCGAGGCCGGCACGAAGGTCTTCAAGTCGCACATCCAGGTGGGTGGGTACGACCCGGCGGACCCGCTGCTGGAGCCGGTCTGGGCTCAGATCGCCGAGGCCGGGGTCCCCGTGGTCATCCACTGCGGCTCGGGGCCGGTGCCGGGCCGACACACGGGCCTCGAGCCCGTGCGGCAGGTGCTGGGCCGCCACCCGGACCTCGCCCTCGTCATCGCGCACACGGGAACTCCCGAGTACGCGGAGTTCCTGGGCCTGGCCCAGGACTACGAGCGGGTGTGCCTGGACACGTGCATGACGTTCACCCCGTACATCGAGGAGCGGGCGCCGTTCCCACCTGAGCTCCTGTCGGCACTCGTCGACCTGCAGGACAAGGTGGTGCTGGGCAGCGACTACCCCAACATTCCGTACCCCTACTCGGTCCAGATCGACTCGATCCGCGGGCTGGGCCTGGGGACGGACATCGAGCGGAAGATCCTCCACGACAACGGTGCCCGACTGCTGGGACTCGACTGAGCAGCGGGGCCGGCTGCGGCCTCGGCGAACTGGGGTCTCACGACGAGCCCCGGGCATCGTCGCGATTCGTCACACGAGCGGGCGCGTGTCCGCCCCATGTGATTGTCTGGATTTTCGGGTCGTGATTGTGTGGACCCGCGGGCCCGGAGCAGGGCTCGCCCGCTGACGAAGGAGCGCACAGATGCATTACCACGAGTCCGGAGACTTCGACTACCAGAAGGTGCTCGCAGAGGTCGCACCCAGCCAGACGAAGGCGTTCGGC
>DWZY01000275.1 GCA_019117325.1 Candidatus Brevibacterium intestinigallinarum | reverse complement strand
ACGGACTCACCCTCCTGTTCCTCACCTTCCCCGTCCTGGGCGGCGCCGTCCTGCTCGTGGGACTGTCGATCGGCCAGCGGACAGATCTGGCCGTCGCACTCCTGCCTGCGCTGGGCTGGTTCGCCCTCACTGCGCTCACGTCTGCCTTCGTCGTCCTGTCCGCGCACCTCTGGGCGTCGACAAGCTCGTCCCGCCGCGTCCGCCGCGCGGGCTACGCCGCGGCAGTCATCCTCACTCTTGCGGGTGTGCTGGCGCCGCTCGTCCTGCGCGCGCAGGAGACCGCCATGCTGTGGCTGTCGTACGTGCCGTTGTCTTCCCCGGTCGCCATGCCCATGCGCTACCTGGCGGGTCAGGCCGAGTGGTGGGAGGGCCTCGCGGCGGCCGGGATCGCCGCGGTCGTCGGGTTCGTCGTCTACTGGCTCGCCGCGTCCGCCTACCAGCGCACGATGCTGCGCGGAGCCGGACGGTCGGGACTCAAGGCCGTGCCGCGGAAGCGCCGCTCCGCCCGGTCCTCGGTGTGATCGATCCTCCCGTGGGGGTGGGGCCCTGGGAGGGCCCGCACCCCGACGGACCGCAGTGGGACCCCGTCCTGCTGGCGGAGGGCGACCGCCGCAACGTGGTCGACCAGTACCGCTACTGGACGATGGACGCGATCGTCGCGGACCTGGACACCCGCCGTCACGGATTCCACGTGGCAGTGGAGAACTGGCAGCACGACCTCAACATCGGATCCGTCGTACGCACCGCGAACGCCTTCAACGCCGCCGCGGTCCACATCGTCGGAAGGCGTCGCTGGAACCGGCGCGGCGCCATGGTGACGGATCGCTACCAGCACGTCCACCACCATCCGGAGATCGACGACCTCGTGAGCTGGGCCGCGGAACGGGACCTCACCCTCCTGGGCGTCGACACGTTCCCCGACGCGGTACCGCTCGAGACCTTCAACCTCCCGCGGGACTGCGTCTTCCTGTTCGGACAGGAAGGGCCTGGCTTGAGCCCGGAGGCGCACGCGGCGTGCGACGCGGTACTGTCGATCGCGCAGTACGGGTCCACGCGCTCGATGAACGCAGCGGCTGCGGCCGCCATCGCGATGCACGCGTGGGTGCGGCGCCACGTCTTCGGTCAGCCGCCCGGCTGATGCGCTGATAGGTTGGTCCGGAACCGGATGTGTGCGGTACCGGAACGGTCCGCCCGCGGCCCTCGTTGGAACGGAGCCACCCATGACCGCAGCCCCTCGTCGCGTCCGACCGCGCACACTCTCCGCCGTCGGCATCGTGCTGGTGCTCCTCGTCGCCCTGACTGGCTGCGTGAAGTTCAACGCGGACTTCCAGGTGAGTGCTGAGGAGACTCTCTCAGGATCGATGCAGATCCTCGTGGATCCCGTGTCACTCGAGGACATGGGTTCACCGGACCCGTCGGGCGATCTGGACGACTCGATCGCCGATGCCCAGAGCGACCCGGAGATGCCCGCCGGCGTGACAGTTGACCGAGTGGAGGACCAGGACGGCTACATCGGTATGGGCCTCACGTTCGACGAGGTGCCGGCCACGGAGTTCCAGTCGAGCGGCGGCAGCCTGGGCGATGTGGGGGTCCAGGGCATCGAGGTGACGCAGGCCGACGGCGAGATCACCTTCACGATGTCGAACCCGGTCGTTGCGGGCATGGACTCCGGCGGGGCGTACGGCAGCAGCGGGATGCCGACCAGCGCCCGCTCGATGTTCGATGAGGCGATCGTGTCCGTTGGCTTCCCCGGCAAGGTTGTCTCCGCGGACGGCGCACAGATCCAGGGGAAGACTGCGACGTGGGACCTGCGCGACTACGACGGCGACACACTCACGGCGGTGGGCGAGGCCTCGAGCTTCCCCTGGGGGATCGTGCTGCTGGTGGGCGGCATCCTGCTGTTCCTCGTCATCGTGGCGGGCGTGGTGATCCTCATCCTCGTGCTGCGCCGCAAGAACCGGAAGACGGCTCCCGCCCGGCTGCAGGCGGGACCCGGCCTGCCGCCGATGCAGGGCTACCCCGGAGCGCAGGGCCAGCCGGGTGCACCGGGTCAGCCCGGTCCGCAGGGCTACCCGCAGCAGCAGGGACAGCCGGGTGCGCGGAGCTTCCCGCCGCAGCAGGGATTCCAGAGCCAGCAGTCGTACGCTCAGCCGCCGCAGCAGGGCTTCGCACCCCCGCAGTCGGGACCCGGCACGCAGGGACCTCCGCAGTCCGCACCCGGAGGACCGCAGCCCGGCGCCCCGTGGCAGCACCCGGGACAGGCTCCGGGCGGCCAGCCCGGAGGCCAGTACGGGCAGTCTGGTCAGCCTGGAGGACAGTATGACCAGCCGGGCAGTCAGCACGGGTCCGGTCCCGGGCCCCAACAGCAGTCGGCGGATCCGCGCAGGTTCGCGCCCCCGCGCGCGCCAGGCGGTCCGGAGGGACAGCATCCGCAGAGCCACCAACCGCCGCAGGACGGCCAGGCCGGACCGGGAGGACCGTCCGCTCCGCGCGTGTGAGCCGCCGCCTGCCGCACCGGATCGCGATGTGCGTGCAGACCTGAGAACAGAACACAGCAGAGGGGCGCGCACCGATCGGTGCGCGCCCCTCTGCTGTGTGCGGACGCCCGCTCACCGGGATCGACGAGCGGGCGGTGCGTGGGTCAGCCCAGTTCCACCGCGTGCGGCTCAATGAGGCCGCCCAGCGACGCGAGGTCCTGAGTCACCGTGTCGACGTCGTCGAACGTGCGCGGGATGACGGTGAGCCGCTTGGCGTAGTGGCCGATGGGGTACTCCATCGTCATGCCGATGCCGCCGTGCATCTGGATCGACTCCTGGCTGATCTCACGCGAGGCGTCGTCGATGATGAGCTTGGCGGCCAGCACGTCGCGGTGGCGCGACTTGGCATCGCCCTCACCGGCCTCTGCGGACTGCTCGCCCGTGATGGCCAGCTTCGCGTAGAGTGCCATCGACTTCGCGCCCTCAAGCGTCGCGTACGCATCCGCCGCGCGGTGCTGCAGGGTCTGGTTCACGCCGATCGGTGCACCGAACTGCTCGCGTGTCTTGAGGTACTCCGCGGTCATCTGGAGGGATGCCTCCATCGCTCCGATGGCCTCCGCAGCCAGAGCGGCGTTCGCCGTGTCGACGATGCGTTCGATCGTCTGCGTCGCATCGCCGTGGCCCAGGCGCTGTGCGGGAGCGGACGTGAGGGAGACGGATCCCGTCCGCACTCCGTCCGCCTGCGTCCGCCCGTCGACGGTGACGCCCGTGGCGTCGGCGTCGACGAGGAAGAGTCCGACCGCGCCATCGACGGCGGCCGTGACGACGAAGGTGTGCGCATCGGGTGCACCCAGGACGGCGGACTTCTCGCCGGTCAGGGTGTAGCCCTCGCCAGCCTCCGTCGCGGTGG